>NZ_JAUHIU010000053.1:0-1040 GCF_032381555.1 Bradyrhizobium sp. SZCCHNPS1003 | reverse complement strand
TAGCTGTGGAGCCTCAGGAGGTTGTCCTCGGTTAAACCGAGTCTGCTGATAGGCGGCTGGGAGTTTATGCCGCCGTGAGGCCGGTGCCAATTATACTGGTGCAGCCAGATGGGCAGTTGCGCGGCGCGCTGATCGGAAGTGGGATAGGTGTGTGCATAGGCCCACTCCCGGAGCGCTGTCTGGATAAAGCGCTCAGCCTTGCCATTGGTTCTGGGCGTGTAGGGCTTGGTGCGGATATGCTTGAGACCAATATCGCGGCAGGCCTTATCGAAATCGAAGCCGATATAGCAGCCACCGTTGTCGGTCATGACGCGGGTGACGGTAACGCCCAAGCTCTTGTAGTGAGCGACAGCGGCCTTGAGAAACGCAACAGCACTCTCGGCGGTCTGATCAGGCTTGAGCTGTGAAAAGGCGACACGGGAGTGGTCATCGATGCAGACATGCATGTACTCCCAGCCAAGTCCGCGACAATGACTATAGCCGTTCCGATTGCCGGTGACGCGATGGCCGCTTTGCGCGAAACGGCCGAGCTTTTTGATATCGATATGGATCATCTCGCCCGGCGCAGCGTGCTCATAGCGACGCACGGGTTCGATCGGCTCCAGATCACGGATTCGGCTCAACCCCAGTCGTCGCAGAACGCGGCTGACCGTGGCCGGCGACACCTTAACCTCAGCCGCAATCTGCTTGCCCGTGTGGCGCTGACGGCGCAAAGCCTCGATAGCGGTACATGTGGCAGCAGTGGTTTGGCCTGGCGATGAGTGCGGTCTGGAGGAGCGATCGAGCAATCCCTCGACACCTTCCTCGCGGAACCGCTTCACCCATTTGGCTACGGTCTTCGGCGTCGTATTGTACTGGTAAGCAGCTTCAGCATAGCTCAGCCCACCCTCAACGACACTCCGCACCATCGCCTCTCGACCTTTCGGTGTCATAGGCGCATTCTTGTGGACGTCCATCTGGTCTCTCCTTGGAACACTGAAGCTTCGCAACCTCAGCTTCCTCGGTTCAGACCGGATGGACAACCTCCTGGAAGACCACAG
>NZ_JAUHIU010000052.1:0-1219 GCF_032381555.1 Bradyrhizobium sp. SZCCHNPS1003 | reverse complement strand
CCGCCAACACCGGCATCACCTCGCTGCAGAAGCTCGTCGACAGCGCCAAGTCGATCGCCAACCAGGTGCTGCAGAGCTCCGTGGGCTATTCCACCAAGTCCAGCGTCACCTCGGCGGCTCTGACCGGCGCGACCGCCACCGACCTGCTCGGCTCCAGCTCGACGGCTGTGACCGGCTCGGTCGTGAACAACGACAATACCTCGAGCGCGGTGGCGATCACCGGCTCGACCAAGCTGTCGGGTACGGCGGGCACCGCGTCGAACAACCTCGCCACCGGCATCACCTCCGGTGAGACGCTGGTCGTCAACGGCACCACCTTCACCTTCGTCACCGGCACGTCCTCGTCCGGCACCAACATCGGCATCGGCGACAGCGTCAGCAACCTGCTGTCGGCGATCCAGACCCAGACCGGCGTCACCGCGTCGATCACGGCGGGTGCGATCACCTTGACGCCGCCGGCGGCGGGATTGACGCTCTCGGGCAGCACCGGCACCTTGGGCAAGCTCGGGCTGACTGCTGTCGGCGACGGCTTGTCAGGTCAGACCTTGACGGTCGGCGCCACAGGAGGTGGCACGGCGACCAGCATCACGTTCGGTCTAGGGACAGGACAGGTCAAGTCGCTGAACGATCTCAACGCCAAGCTCGCAGCCAACAACCTGCAGGCCACGGTCGACTCGTCCACCGGCAAGATCTCGATCACCACGACCAACGACGCGGCTTCGGCCACGATCGGCGCGATCGGTGGTACGTCGGCTGCGGCCAGCCAAGCCTTCAACGGTCTGACGGCGGCGGCTCCGGTGGCGGACGCGACCGCGCAGACGCAGCGCGCGAGCCTGGTCTCGCAGTACAACAACGTGCTGGCGCAGATCAACACGACCGCGGCCGACGCCTCGTTCAACGGTGTCAACCTGCTGAACGGCGATACGCTGAAGCTGACCTTCAACGAGAACGGCAAGTCGACGCTCTCGATCACCGGCGTGACCTTCAATACCGGCGGTCTTGGCCTGTCGACCCTTACCTCGGGCACCGACTTCCTCGACAACAACTCGGCGAACAAGGTGATCACCCTGTTGAACTCGGCCAGCTCGACGCTGCGCTCGGAAGCCTCCACGCTGGGTTCGAACCTGTCGGTGGTGCAGATCCGTCAGGACTTCAACAAGAACCTGATCAACGTGCTGCAGACCGGCTCGTCGAACCTGACGCTGGCCGACACCAACGA
>NZ_JAUHIU010000051.1:0-1335 GCF_032381555.1 Bradyrhizobium sp. SZCCHNPS1003 | reverse complement strand
GACGCCGTGCCCAGCGCGCCCTTGGTGCCCTGGCCGGTGAAGCTGCCGTTGTGACAGCTGTCGCAGCGCGCGGTCGAGACCGCCGCGTGGTTCATGGTGTAGGTGGCGAAGCTCGCCGCGGTGTTGGTGTGGCAGTTCGAGCACTGCAGCGTCCCGGTCGGGATGTGCGGCGGCGTCGTCATGCCCATCGCGGTCTTGCCGTTGTGGCAGGTCGCGCAATTGGTGTCGGTCGCGGCATGCTTGAACGCCGCGCCGCCCCAGCTGGTGAAGCCGCCGCTCGCGGCCTTGGCGTGACAGCTGACGCAGTCGGCGCCACCGGTGGCGACGTGGTTCGGGTACGACGCCGTGCCCAGCGCGCCCTTGGTGCCCTGGCCGGTGAAGCTGCCGTTGTGACAGCTGTCGCAGCGCGCGGTCGATACCGCCGCGTGGTTCATGGTGTAGGTGGCGAAGCTCGCCGCGGTGTTGGTGTGACAGTTCGAGCACTGCAGCGTCCCGGTCGGGATGTGCGGCGGCGTCGTCATGCCCATCGCGGTCTTGCCGTTGTGGCAGGTCGCGCAGTTGGTGTCGGTGGCCTTGTGAGCAAAGGCGGCGCCGCCCCAGCTGGTGAAGCCGCCCGAGGCCGCCTTGGCGTGACAGCTGACGCAGTCGGCGCCGCCGGTGGCGACATGGTTCGGATACGACGCCGTGCCCATGGCACCCTTGGTGCCCTGGCCGGTGTAGCTGCCGTTGTGACAGCTGTCGCAGCGCGCGGTCGATACCGCCGCGTGGTTCATGGTGTAGGTGGCGAAGCTCGCCGCGGTGTTGGTGTGACAGTTCGAGCACTGCAGCGTCCCGGTCGGGATGTGCGGCGGCGTGGTCATGCCCATCGCGGTCTTGCCGTTGTGGCAGGTCGCGCAGTTGGTGTCGGTCGCGGCATGCTTGAACGCCGCGCCGCCCCAGCTGGTGAAGCCGCCCGAGGCCGCCTTGGCGTGGCAGCTGACGCAGTCGGCGCCACCGGTGGCGACGTGGTTCGGATACGACGCCGTGCCCATGGCCCCCTTGGTGCCCTGCCCGGTGTAGCTGCCGTTGTGACAGCTGTCGCAGCGCGCGGTCGATACCGCCGCGTGGTTCATGGTGTAGGTGGCGAAGCTCGCCGCGGTGTTGGTGTGGCAGTTCGAGCACTGCAGCGTCCCGGTCGGGATGTGCGGCGGCGTCGTCATGCCCATCGCGGTCTTGCCGTTGTGGCAGGTCGCGCAGTTGGTGTCGGTCGCGGCATGCTTGAACGCCGCGCCGCCCCAGCTGGTGAAGCCGCCCGAGGCCGCCTTGGCGTGACAGCTGACGCAGTCGGCGCCACCG
>NZ_JAUHIU010000050.1:0-1363 GCF_032381555.1 Bradyrhizobium sp. SZCCHNPS1003 | reverse complement strand
CTGGACTGCACCCCTTAAGTGAGACACGATAATTTCTGTGACAGGCATTTCGAGGATGACCTGTGGCAGCAAGAGGGAAGAACCGTCAGTTTCCGACGGCTTACAAACTGAAGGCGATCAAGCGCGTCGAGCGAGGCGAAGGCGTTCTGCCTGTGGCTCGCGAGCTTGGGATATCTCGCAAGATCCTGCATGACTGGATCAAGGCCTGGAAGGCGCAAGGACCCGAGGGATTGAACCGCAAGCGAGGGCCGAAGCCCGGCCCCCGGAAGCTCAAAGCTACGGCAACCTATGACGACAAGCGGTCTGCGCTGACGCGCGCAAATGCTCGCATCGCCGAACTCGAACGGCTTGTCGGCCGTCAGCAGATGGATCTCGATTTTTTTCGGCAAGCCTTGCGCGCATTGGAGCGGCCGGCAGCGCAAGGCGGACCCGCACCCGCATCATCGAAGTCATCCAAGCCATGACATCGGAGGCAACGGAGTCCCACGCCGACGTGCAACGGCTCTGCGGTCTGGCCGGCCTGCCACGCGCGACCTATTACCGGCATCTCAACAAACGCAGTCGTGAGACTGCCGACTGCGAGCTGCGCGATCAGATCCAACGCATTTGCCTGAAGCATCCGTTCTACGGCTACCGGCGCGTGACGGCCACCATCCGACGTAAAGGCATGGTCGTTAATGCTAAGAAGGTGCTCAGGCTCATGCGCGAGGACAATCTTCTCGCACAGCGCAAGGCGCCATTCCTGAAGCCGCCTGCAGAGCGACCAAGGGACATTGTCGTGGTGCCCAATCTGGTGCGCGGCCTGGTGCCGTCCGCTCCCGATCAGATCTGGGTCGCAGACATCACCTACGTCCATCTCGCCACGACCTTCGCCTACCTCGCGGTCATCCTCGATGCCTTCTCGCGCAAGGCGGTTGGCTGGGCCTTCGAGAACACGCTCAATGCCTCGCTCGCGATTGCAGCATTGAACAAGGCCATCGAGGCCCGCAAGCCGCAACGCAGCAGCCTGATCCACCATTCCGACCGCGGCGTGCAATACGCGTCAATCGCCTATCGCCAAATATTAGCGGATCGCGACATCACGATCAGCATGAGCAGGCCGGGCAACCCCTTCGACAACGCCAAGGCTGAGAGCTTCATGAAGACGCTCAAGGCCGAGGAGGTCAACGGCAAGGCGTTCTCCGACATAAGAGACGCTCGCCGCCGGATCGATAGCTTCATTGCGGATGTCTACAACAAGGAGCGCCTGCACTCGGCGCTCGGCTATCGATCGCCTATTGAGTTCGAAGCCGCGTTCGCGCAAAACAAGGCACGATAGTCGTCGTGGCAACCCCACTGTCACAGAAATTATCGTGTCTCACTT
>NZ_JAUHIU010000049.1:0-1377 GCF_032381555.1 Bradyrhizobium sp. SZCCHNPS1003 | reverse complement strand
GACCCGCCAGTCGATCGCGGTGTCCGCGCTGTCGCTCGCCAACCAGTCGCAGGCGAGCGTGCTGCAGCTCCTGCGCTGATCCGCAGGCATCGCATCTCGACAACGAAGGCGGCGGGGGAAACCCCGCCGCTTTTCATTGGAGGGAACGAGGAGGGGGGCCGACGGTGCGGATGGCGTATTGCGACGAGCCCGTCAGGACAAAAAAGCCGGCCCGCCATGGGCGGGGCCGGGCCTTCGATCTACGATGTGTTCGGCGGAGGCTCAGGCCGCCGAGCTCACCGGCTTGTCCTGCTGTTCGGCTTCAGCCTGCTCGATCAGCTTCTTCTCATAGGCGACGAGCTTCTTGGCTTCCTTCAGCGCCTGGTAGAGATCGCCGTTGAGGATATGGCCGTTGATCGCCTCGATGATCGGCCAGGCGCTCGGCACCGTCGTGATGATGTCGCGCAGCAGGTTGAAATAGGTGCCGTGATCCGCGTCTGCTCCCGGCGAGATGTACATCAGCTGGACCGCAAGATAGACGAGCTTGGCCGGCGTGTCGGCCGTCTCCGGCGTCAGGATGTCCTTCTCGCGCAGGATCGGAATGTTCTCGCCGTCGATCAGGAGACGCGCGCGCTGGTCGGTGTTGGTGATCACGCAGGAGCCGATGATGATGCGCTCATGCGGCTTCAGTTCGACTTTCAGGGCCATTCTCATTCTCCGTTGCCGCATCGGCGTGGCGCCGAACCTGCTGCGTCGAGGCCGATGACCGGTCCAGCTGCCAGTCTAGATCGCGCGGGGAGTCTGCGCGCTCGATCGGTCGGCGCGCAGCAATCCTTTCCGATCATGGTTAACGGACGGTAAACGGCCGCGCACGCCCGGCGAATATGCGGTGTTTTCAAGGTGATCCGCGGCGAATCACCTCTGCGCGGCCGTGCCGATGCCGCGCATCGGGGACCGCGAGCGGCCGTGACTTCACTGTTTGTTAGCCGCTCGCATTTACCTTAACGCCCGTCGCCCGGTGGTGCAGTCACCGACGGGCTTCGCCTTGATCCTGAATGGATCGGGCAGTTTGTTTCACACCAGAAGGGTATGAAAATGTCAGGTATTGTTCTCTCGGCGTCGGTGCGTCAGAATCTGCTCTCGCTTCAGTCGACGGCTCAGCTCCTCGCCACCACCCAGAACAATCTCTCCACGGGCAAGAAGGTCAACTCGGCGCTCGACAATCCGACCAACTTCTTCACCGCCCAGGGTCTCGACAACCGCGCTTCCGACATCTCCAATCTGCTCGACGGCATCGGCAACGGCGTGCAGGTGCTGCAGGCCGCCAACACCGGCATCACCTCGCTGCAGAAGCTCGTCGACAGCGCCAAGTCGATCGCCAACCAGGTGCTGCAGAGC
>NZ_JAUHIU010000048.1:0-1411 GCF_032381555.1 Bradyrhizobium sp. SZCCHNPS1003 | reverse complement strand
GGTGGATTCAATTGGTCGTCGCAACACTCGATGAGGAGGTTGCGATGGGCATTCGAAAGAAACGGTCAACGCGGGGCAAGCTGGGATCATTGGGGCGCCCACCAGTTGCGGGGCGTGCGGAACAGCAGAAATTTTGGCGTGGGATTGCCGCTGGATTGAACAGCGAGAATGCTGCGCTGGCTGCTGGATTATCGGATGCTGTCGGCCCCCGATTATTTCGAAAAGCGGGCGGCGTGGCACCGGCAATGTTCCGACCTTCAGCGAAGCCGCTCTCCGGACGGCACCTCTCCTTTTCTGAGCGCGAAGAGATTGCGCTGCTGAATGCGCAGCGCCATTCTGTACGAGAGATAGCACGGCGCCTCAATCGGTCTCCCTCGACCATCTCCCGTGAACTCGATCGCAATGCAGCCACGCACGGCGGCAAGATGGCCTATCGGGCGACGGCCGCCCAGTGGCATGCAGATCGATCGGCCCGGCGTCCTAAGCCGAGCAAGCTTGCAAGCAACGCCGCCTTGCGCGCTTATGTTGAAGAGCGGCTTGCAGGGTTTGTCGCGCCTCCAGGCGGCGTTCGGCGGAAGGCCGGTCGTGCGGGCTCTAGCCAGGATCAGGGGTGGACGAAAGCGTGGAGTCCCGAGCAGATTGCCCGGCGCTTGCCGATCGACTTCCCGGATGACGAGGCGATGCGCATCAGCCACGAAGCCATTTACCAGGCGCTTTTTGTTCAGGGCCGAGGAGCGCTGAAACGCGAGTTGTCGTCCTGTTTGCGAACGGGACGTGCGCTGCGCGTGCCCCGAGCGCGTACGCGGAAGCGCAGCAAAGGCTTCATATCGCCGGAGATCATGATCAGTGAGCGTCCGGCCGAAGTCGCGGATCGAGCTGTGCCGGGACATTGGGAAGGAGATCTGATCGTCGGCTCCGCCAGCTCGGCAATCGGCACGCTGGTCGAACGCAGCACGCGGTTTACAATGCTCCTGCACCTTCCACGGTTGCCGGGGTTTGACGACGGCCCACGTACGAAGGATGGGCCTGCGCTCTCCGGACACGGAGCTGAAGCGGTACGCGATGCGATCACGCGCACCATCGTCACCTTGCCCAAAGAACTCCGCCGCTCGCTAACCTGGGATCAGGGGACCGAAATGGCTCAACACAGTGACCTCAAGATCGATACAGACCTTCAGATCTACTTCTGCGATCCAAGAAGCCCCTGGCAACGTGGCACGAACGAGAACACGAATGGCCTGCTGCGGCAGTACTTCCCGAAAGGTACCGATCTGAGCGTCTACGATGCTGACGAGATCGCCGCCGTGGCCGCAGCGCTCAATTCCCGACCGAGAAAGACGCTAGGATGGAAAACTCCAGCAGAGGCGCTTGACGAGCTGCTGTCACGAATGAAAACACTGGGTGTTGCGAC
>NZ_JAUHIU010000047.1:0-1660 GCF_032381555.1 Bradyrhizobium sp. SZCCHNPS1003 | reverse complement strand
CGCGGCCCGCCTGCGAGAAAAAATGCAGGCGGCAGGTACCACAGGTGCAGCCGAGAAACGCCCGGCCTTCCCTGCGCAATGGTCTTCACGCTTATACGCAGTCTGCCTGGTGCGCCGGGCTTGTTGGCCACCATACGCGATGATGCGCTTTCGCGTACCACCGCGGGGACACCAGCATCGGGGTGTCAGCACGCTGCGACTTCACGTCCGCGCCGAGCCGTTTCGTCCGCGCGTCCATAAGGACACGCTGCGGCTCCATCGCGGCCACCGCTCCCCGCCTCGCGTGTCGTGACGATCGCGCGCAACGCCCCTCCGGCTGAGGCGGGATGGCGACACTAAAGCATAATTTCCGGAAAAGCGAAAGCACCATTTCTGGAATGACGAATTTTTTTCGCAGTGACCGCGATGGCCGCCGCCTGCTCTGCAGAAATTTCAGCCAGGGTCCCCCAACCAGGCGCCGTGGCACGACGGTGGTTGAAGAGACCATCGGACACCGCGGCTCACGCGAATCTTCTCGACCCGTGCTTCGCCGTCGGATTCCGGCCCGGACTCGCCGAGCGGGCGGAGAGTCACCGTCGCGACCGACCCGGTCCGTCATATTTCCATAAAATTCAATGCCTTAACCAGTTATCCCCAAGCCGCTGTACAACCTATTGGATTCCTAATAGAGTCTAAAAAGTTACTTTTCTGTACACCGGTTACGGACTAGCTTTTAGGCATGGCGACGGAAAAAGCCGAAACTGACCGCATCCCCGTAACCCTAGCCCTGGCAACCATCGGCTATCTCGAAAAGCTCGTGAAACAGGGAACCCACGGCACCAGCGTTCCGGGTGTCTGCAGAACGTTGATTGAAGAAGGCATCCGGCTCGCCATCAAGGATGGGCTGCTGTCGATTCGCGACAACGGACGGGCGTAAGCTAGGGACACGCAACGCGGACAACAGTTTTCGGTGCAGCCGTCGGCCAGGACGATCCAGGACGGATCAAACTTGGAAGCGACAACAATGCCCGCCGAACGACAGACACTCCCCACCTGGACCGAGGAACGGCTCCAGGCCCTGAAGCAGCACTTTGAGGCCGGGCTGACCTGCCGAGAGATTGCCGCCGAGCTCGGCGTCAGCCGCAACGCCGTGATCGGCAAGATCTCCCGCCTGGCACTGACGCGCGACAATGGCGGCGATTCCAGGCGCGTGGTCCGCGCCGAGACGACACGCGATGGCGCACGCCGTCCCGTGCCAAAGCTGCGCCGCCGCATCCTGCGCGCGGTGCAGAACGACCCGCCGCCTGTGATCGTCGAGGAGCCGGTCGGCACCGTCGTGAACGGCTGCTCGCTGTTCGAGCTCTCCAAGGAACGCTGCCGCTGGCCGATCTCGACGCCCGGCGCGGATGACTTCTGCTTCTGCGGGTCGAAGCCGATCGAGGGCTTGCCGTATTGCCCGAGCCATACGCGAATGGCGTATCGGGTGGCGTCGTCAAGGTAATGAGGGCGGCGTAGCAAAGATCCTACGGGCCTAATGGCTTTCACGCTTTGCCTAGTCTCCGCATTTTGCGGGGACGGTGCGGCGGCCTCGTCTCCCCTCCCCGCAAGGGGCTACGGGATTCCCGGTTTTATGCTTTGGGTTGCAAGTAGATAGCCTTCAAGCATTGCAGCGAGACGATCC
>NZ_JAUHIU010000046.1:0-1702 GCF_032381555.1 Bradyrhizobium sp. SZCCHNPS1003 | reverse complement strand
GATCGCAACGCTTTGCCTGCTCCCGACCACCAGCCCGTGACCGAATACACCCCGCCGCGGACACCACGCGAAGAGAAGCTCTGCGCTCTGTTTGCCGAGACCCTCGGGCTCGAGCGCGTCGGGATCCATGACAACTTCTTCGATCTCGGCGGCCATTCGCTGCTCGTGACGCATTTGGTCTCGAAAATCCGTGCTGCTTTCGGGGTCGAGCTGCCGCTTGGTACGCTGTTTGAAGTTTCGACCATCTCCGGGCTCGCTGAACGGCTCGATCAGGCCGAGGCGGCAGCACGACCGACTCTTCGGCCGGGCCCTCGTCCGGAGGTGATCCCGCTCTCGTTCGCGCAAAGTCGCCTGTGGTTCCTCAACCATCTCGAAGGACAAAGCCCACACTATAATCTCACGCTCGCATTGCGTCTTCGCGGTGCCCTCGATCGCGACGCCCTCGAAGCCGCCCTCGCCGATTTGGTCGAGCGGCATGAGAGTCTGCGAACCGTCTTCCCGGAGACGGCGGGCACACCCCGCCAGCTGATCCTCGATGCTGAAATCGCTCGGCCGATCCTCGCGGTGGCGGCAACCACTGAGGCCGAGCTTCCCCAGGCGCTCAACATGGCCGCGAGCCGCGGCTTCGATCTCGCCGTCGAACCGCCGCTCCGCGTCGATCTCTTCGTCCTCGCGCCGCGCGACCAGGTTCTGCTGCTGTTGATCCATCATATTGCCGGCGACGGAGCTTCGCTCGGGCCGCTGGCTCGCGATCTCGCTACCGCTTATGCTGCGCGTAGTGAGAAGCGCGCGCCTGTCTTCGAGCCGCTGCCCCTGCAATACGCCGACTACACGCTTTGGCAGCACGCGCTGCTCGGCAATGAGGAGGATCCCGAGAGCCCGGTCGCGCGCCAGTTGGAGTATTGGAAGAAGGCGCTGCATGGCCTGCCGGAGCAACTGGAGCTGCCGGTTGACCGTTCCCGGTCGCCTGTTCCCAGCCATCATGGTGATACTGTCGCGTTCGAGATCACCCCCGAAGTGCACCAGGGGCTGCTGATGCTGGCGCGCGAACAGCAGGCCAGTCTCTTCATGGTGCTCCAAGCCGGCCTCGCTGCGCTGCTCACGCGGTTGGGCGCAGGTACGGACATCCCAATCGGCAGTCCGGTGGCGGGGCGCAGCGATCACGCGCTCGACGACTTGATCGGATTTTTCGTCAACACCGTGGTACTGCGCAGCGACACCGCTGGAAATCCAAGCTTCCGCGAACTGGTGGATCGCGTGCGCGCCGCCAATCTCGATGCCTACGCGAATCAGGACTTGCCGTTCGAGCGCCTCGTCGAGGCGATCAATCCGACACGGTCTCTGAGACGCCACCCGCTCTTCCAGGTGATGCTCGCGTTACAGAACGCTGGTACGCTCAGCCTTGATATGCCCGGTCTCACCATCGTCCCGCAACCGATGAGCAGCAGCGCTGCCAAATTCGATCTGGCCTTGATCTTGACAGAGAGTCGTGGCCAGCACGGTGGGTCGGCTGGGATCGAAGGCACGATCGAATACAGTACGGATCTGTTCGAGCGGAAAGCCGTCGAAGCCATCGCCACGCGTTTGGTGCGCCTGCTCGAATCTGCAACCGCCACGCCGGATCAGCCGATTGGCGCAATCGACATTCTCGACGCGGCGGAGCGGCGTCGGGTGCTGGCGGAGTGGAATGACACGGTGCGCG
>NZ_JAUHIU010000045.1:0-1829 GCF_032381555.1 Bradyrhizobium sp. SZCCHNPS1003 | reverse complement strand
GCCGCCTCCGCACCGACGATGCGCTCCCTCCCCCGCTTGCGGGCAGGGCGACCGCATATGAAGATTTGGCCGATCGGCACCAATGCCTCCTGATCGTCATGGCCGGGCTTGACCCGGCCATCCACGACTTCGCTAGCCCGGAAGAAAGACGTGGATGCGCGGGACAAGCCCGCGCATGACGAGTAACCCAATTGGCACCTTTTTTTGCCGTTGAGAACCATCTTCGGACATATGCGATCGCCCTGCGCTTGCGAGGGACTGTTGGGGTGGCCACATGACCGCGCCTTCTCGCGGCGGATCACGCCCGAGCTCTGCGATCGTTGTGCCCTGTCGAAAAGCGAGAGGGCGCGGGGAATGCCGCATAGGCGTTAAGGTAGCGCGAGCATCGATTGATACTTGCGTTTTCGAGGAGGCTCGCGAAGGTGGCGCCCCAACGCGCGTTTTCTGCGGCGCAAGCAACGGATGGTTGGTTGTGGAATGATTGCTTGCAGCAAGGATGCAACGAGCTGCTGCAGGACCCGCCAAGCGCCAGGCGTCGTTAAGCGGCCTGCGTCCAGTGGGGAGAGTCCTCGAAGTCGCTGGCAAGCGGCTCGAGCAACAGGATGATCAGGAGGTGGGCCAGCAGGTAGGGCTTGGCAGAGCGCGGATCGGTTCCTGGCGGCGTCTTGAGGCCAATCAGACTCTTCAGTCGCTTGAACCCAAGCTCGATCCGCCATCGCAATCGATAGAGCGCAAGCACATCTTTGGTGGAGAACTCGTCCCGCGCGAGCGACGTGATCAGAATGACCCAATCCGCAGCCTCCAAAGTTTCTTTGGAGATGATGCGGTTTTCATCTTTTGCGTCTTGCCGGGCTTTACGCCGAGAAGCAGCAGCCGCACCGGTGGGCTTCTTGATTGCGACCAGACGCATAGCCAGAGGCGCGCCGCCCTTGCGCTTGATCCAAATCTCCCGATCGACCAGTCCGCGCGCCTTCGCGGCACGCAATTGGGCCATCAGATCGAACGGAAGGCCTTTGGCGTCAAGCCAACGTGCGTTCTTCCAGCCCGCTCGGATCAAAACGTCGGCCCCGGCTTCGCGGACGGCCGCAATGCGGTCAGGTTGCAGATAAGCGCGGTCAGCAATGCGGATCTCGTTCTTGACCACTGGTATCCGGTCAAACGTTTCGCCCTCTTGCTGATCTGTCAGCTCGAAGTGACCAAAGCGCTCATAGGGCAGATCAAATGCGCTATGAACGCGCCAAAGCTCACTGTTCTTGCGCGCAGCCGGTCCCGCCTGAGGCACTGTCGTCGCATCGATGATGCGGATCAGGCGGCCTTGGCTCGCCTTCGGAGCTGCCGCAGCGAGCAAGCCCTCCACCAGCACCGCAAACCAATCACCACATTGACGCAGCCGATAGAACAACGCCACGCTGGTGAGGTCGGCAAGGCCAACAGAAGCCGCCCATGCGGCTGTCGATCTCAGCCCTCTTTCACCCAAACAATAGGCCAGCATCAGCCGAAGTAACGTCACCGCATCTGGAATCTGCCGCCGACGCGCGAAGGCCTTCGTCTGGCGCGCAGTTTTCTCGAGCTGCGCAGCCCCGCCCAGCTGCGCAACCACTCTCGTCCAGTCCTCGTTCAGGAGCGATTCGTCTGCCATCCCCTGTTCGAATCACGGCGGATTCCAACACTCAAGCATAAACTTAACGCCTATGGGGAAGGCCGGGAGCTCGCCGCCCCCATGGCCCGCCTGCAGAAAAGAAAGCAGGCGGCAGTCACCACAGGTTCAGCCGAGACATCCCGGCCTTCCCCGCGCGATGGGTTACGGCTTATACGCGCTCTCCCCAGGG
>NZ_JAUHIU010000044.1:0-1996 GCF_032381555.1 Bradyrhizobium sp. SZCCHNPS1003 | reverse complement strand
GTAGAGTCGAGGAAGGGCGCGGTGGCTTGGGCCATTCGGCAACGCCCCGTTTCCCTTCCCCGCTCATCGAACCGGACGTGCGCGTTTCGCGCATCCGGCTCCCGGGCAAGCTCTCATGCCTTCGCCCACGGCAGGTTACGCGTCGACTTCGGCAGCCGTACCAGCCCCAACGTCTCGTAGAGGTACCGGTCGGGGAAGCGATTGTACCCCTGGCCTTGAACCCGATGCTTTTCGCATAACCACTTGCGCAGCCGATGGATGGCATGGGCGTCGACCGCCCTGTAGGCCGGTGAGACCGGCCCGAGGCGGAAGTAGTTCGCCCATCCGGTGAGTTTGGCGTTGAGCCGCTTCACCACCTTCTCGGCTGATAACGTCGTCCTGTGCCGGCCTGTCTCGTCCCCGACCGCATCGCAGATTCGCTTGATGCTCTTCTTCGATGGCTTCGAGTTGAGGTGGGCCTTCCCGGTCTTGTGGGAGTAGCACCGTCCGAACGTGTAGCCCAGGAAGTCGAACCGCTCTTCCGGCAGGTGGCAGATTCGTGTCTTGTCCTCGTTGACCGCCAGTTGCAGTTTCTTGATGACCTCTCGCATCGTCTGCATGGCGATGTCGGCCGTACCCTTGCAGCAGATCACCAAGTCGTCGGCATAGTTGACCATGACGGCCTTCAGCCGCCGCCGCGCGCCCGATTGTCTCCACCACAACACCAGCCGTCGCATGTACAGGTTCGCCAGCAGCGGGGAGATCGGAGAGCCCTGCGGGATGCCGCGGTGCTCGTCCCGATTCCACGTGGTCCGACGCTTGCGCCCGCGATCGTCCGTCTCCTCGACCGGCGCCTCGATCCACATCTTGATCAGATGCAGCATGTGCCGGTCGGAGATCCGGCGCGCCACTGATTTCATCAGCGGTCCGTGCGGTATCTCGTCGAAGTAGCCACGCAGGTCCGCGTCGACGACGGCCGTGTACCCCAGATTGAGCAGGCGGTTCACGGTCTCCACCGCGTCCAGCGCAGTCTTGCCGGCGCGGTACGCATATTGCTCGGGCTCCAGATCGGCTTCGAAGATGGGCTCGAGCACCAGCATCGCCGCCGTCTGAACCACCCGGTCGCGTATCGTCGCGATCCCCAGAGGTCGCATTTTCTTGCTGTTCGGCTTCGGAATGTAGACCCGTCTGACCGCTTGCGGCCGATACGTCTTGTTCCTGAGCTCTTCCGCCAGTTCTCCGAGCCACGGATTCCAGCCATTGTCGACATCCGGGCTCTTGTGATCCGCGGACGACGCACCTTGGCCTCCATACGCCTCGATGGCCTCGAACGTCTGACCGTCCACACCAGCCGCGCCGCCATTGGCTTTGCATCTGGCATAGGCGAAGCTCAGAACATCCGCCCGAGACACCTTGTCGTACAGAAGATAGAACCTGAACCCGGGTTCTGCCTTCGCTTTCGCATGTAACGCAGTCTGCAGCTTCCGGACACTTGGTGGAGTTTCGAGGTGACCCAATCTCCCCTCCCGCGCCACTTCCTACATCGGCTTGAACGAGGGCTCCTTTCCTCCACCGGCATTACCCGGCTTCCCCGGTACTACGAGCCCATCCGACTCCCCGCCGCGCCCGGTCCGACCTTCACAGGTCTCCGGTTGGTCTCTCGCTCGACCGCGCAATGGGGTCTCCCGTGTTGCTTCGGTTCTCGCTGTGGACGTGCCGTCGTCACTACCCCGGTGGAGCCGCTGGGTGCGCGTGTCGCTCTCTTCCCCAGCGATGTCAGCTTTCCCTGTAATAAGGCCAGGTCAGCCTCCACATCGAACTTTTCGAGGCCTGCTCGACGTTCACTCGTGTTACAGCCCGCCCACTCGCCAAGTCACCTCGTGACCCTCTCCACCGGAGGCTTCAGCCGGGTCGTTACCTCGCCGACTGCTCCGATTGCTACCGGCTGGAACGACATTTGCCGGAAGGGACTTTCACCCTCTCAAGAACCGCGCCTTTCCACGGCGCACCTTATACG
>NZ_JAUHIU010000043.1:0-2121 GCF_032381555.1 Bradyrhizobium sp. SZCCHNPS1003 | reverse complement strand
CAGTGTTCGCTCTAATCTTTGCGGCACAGGCGTGGCACTGGGTATCCCCGGAAGTGCGGTTCGTAAAAGCCGCCCAACTGCTTTCGACTAACGGAACACTAGCCGTCTTCGGGCACGTGCCTGTCGGACTACCCTCACATTTACTGGAACGGTTTAAGCAAATTTGGCTACGTCACACGGGCTCGTGGGGGGCGCCGCCCGAAGCTTGGTACCTACCGAACGGCCCGTTTAAGGACTGGTTTGACCAGTCGCAGTTGTTCGGGCCCGTTGAACACAAGTGCTATCTGTGGAGATGGCAGCACACGGCATCCAGCTACACCGAGTTTCTGAGCACGCGGTCGGACGTTCGGTTACTTGCGGCAGAGACGCGTGAAGACCTGCTCGATGAAATTGCAAAAGCAATCGACGATCAAGGAGGCGGCCTCGACATCGATTATGAAACGCATCTCTACATTGCTCACCGTATTGATGGCGACAAATAGCCCTTCGCGTTAGCCCATTTGTCGCGTTCACTTCCGGTTCTGGCCCATTGCCGACCTTTCGGTCGGCGCGGGCGATGTCCGCTCCCGGGCCTCAACCGGAAGTAACCCGCGGCGAGACCGGAAGCCGGCTTTTGACCCGGAACAGACTTCTCCCCTCCCCGCGAGGCGCGACACGGTCAAGCACGCACTCTTCTGCTAGAGTGCACTAATGGACCTTAGCGAAATGCAGCACGAACCGACTGGCATGTCGTTCCGCCAATGGTTGGATGACCTCGATGGCTTGCCGGCCAAGGAGCCTATAGGTCTGGCTGAAATCGCAGAGATCTTTAACTCTGCTTTTGGCCGCTACAAGCTCGATTACGGGAGTTGGCTGGACGGCCTAAAACTTTGCGTTGCAGCGATTGTTCAACGTGGTTTGCGCCCCATGCTACCCAATTATGAGACTGGTAAATGGGAATGGACCGATCGCTTCCACGGAGAGAACGGCGAGGACGACCCTAGGAGTGTTGCCGCGACGGCAGTTTTCTCTTGGTGCGCCCATAGCGACTCCGGAGGCGCCGAACACCTCCGGTTCGGGACTCGCTTACCGGAAACGGCACTTCCTGAACCCAGCGCATATTATCCATAACCTCCGGGGAGGCTGCTCCTCCGTCAAGCTGTGTCTGCTCGCAGGGCGCAACCGGAAGTAGCCCATAGCAGGACCGGAAGGCCGCTTTTGACCGATTCCGTTGAAAAAGTCGGCAGTAGTTTCGTCGTGAACGCCATCTGTTTCGAGGACGAATTGGCGCGTTGTGGTTCACGCGGGCGTCAGCGCGGGCATCGGGATCAGCTTGGCCATCTTACGAAGGTTCTGAGCGGCTGCAGCGAGGGTGAACTCGTCGCGTGCGCCGTTCGGCCCTCTTAGTCGCAGCCGATCTAGCTTGAGGATGCGCTTGAGATGCGCTAACAGCATCTCAATCTTCTTGCGGAGCCGGCGTGAAGTGCGGCCTTCCCATGAGCTTGCGATCTCGCGTGCCATGTCGCGAGCGCCCTCGTAGATCGAGCGCGGCACTTTTCGGGCCGGGGTGTTGGGGCAACACCTGCTTCTTAGAGAGCATGCTTGACAATCGCGCTTGCTCGCACGGTAGAGGACCGTCGTGTCGTTGTTCACCAGCGTCCCCGTAGTGGTGAGGGGTTTGCCAGCGGGGCAGCGATAGACGTCCCTGGTATGGTCGTAGGTGAAGGCCTCACGCGAGAAGGTCCCGTCGGTGCGGGCCGACTTGTCGAAGACGGTCACGTGCGGCTCGATCCCATGCTCGCAGACCAGCCAGCCGAGCATCTCAGCGGAGCCATAGGCGCTGTCGCCCAAAAGTCGGCTTGGATAAAGATCGAACCTTTCGATTGAACGCTCAATCATGCGCTTGGCGGCCAATACTTCTGCCTGGCGGATCGCCGTGGTCGCTTCGACATCGACGATGATCGCATTCTCGACGTCGACCAGATAGTTCGTCGAGTAGGCGAAGAAGGCTTGGCCGCCGTGCGCTCCCGTCCAGCGCGCCGCCGGGTCGGAGGGCGATACAAACTTGGGCGTGACCTCCGTCGCGGCACCGAACGCGGCATCATCAAGAACGGCAAGATACTCGTCGATCGCTCGACCCGC
>NZ_JAUHIU010000042.1:0-4758 GCF_032381555.1 Bradyrhizobium sp. SZCCHNPS1003 | reverse complement strand
AAGCCGCGTTCGCGCAAAACAAGGCACGATAGTCGTCGTGGCAACCCCACTGTCACAGAAATTATCGTGTCTCACTTCAGGGGGGCAGTCCAGTGCACTTTATTCTCACATACCGCCCGCCACGCCGGCGGATTGTTCTGCGGGCCGCCTGAGGTGCTTGGCTCATCTTTTCTCTCTTCGTCAATTCTGACTGAGAGATCGAAGACGATAGATCATGCGCGTTGGAAGACCCCAGCTCTGGCTGTGCGGCAACAGCGTGCCATAGCGTGCAAATCGGATAAGTGATGTCCGTTGCCAACTAGCTCGCATCGTATCGGACGCGAGCGTTTTGGATGTTCTCCTGATTGGTGTTCGCCCACGTAACGAGAGCCATTACTGGCGCAAGAAGCGTCCGTCCAACATCCGTCAACTCATAATCCACGCGTGGCGGAATAGTGGGGAACAATGTCCGCTTCACCAACCCGTCGCGTTCCAGTCCGCGCAAGGTGATCGTCAGCATCCGCTGCGAGATGCCGTCGATCTGACGCCTCAGCTCATTGAACCGAACTGGTCCATCTTTGAGCGTTGCGATGATGTACAGGCTCCATTTGTCGCCGACGAGATCAAGGATTTCCCGAACCATCCGACAGTCGTCACCTTTGCTCGGGGTAGGAAAATCAATGTCACTAAGTGTCATTGGGGTGCCTTCTTGCGAGGGACATGGCAGTCACCTTAATAGTGTTAGTAACAAGAGTTACTACGCTGTTCACGTCGGAGCAACCATGACCAACATCCTCCTCGTTACCTCGAGCCCTCGTGGCGCCGAGAGCCTGTCCACCCGTTTCGCGACCGAGATCGCCGAAGGCTTCAAGGTTCGCTTGGGCGGCACCGTTTTGACGCGCGATCTGGCGGCTAACCCGCTCCCGCATATCGGCCAAGCGTACATTCAAGGCCGCGTCGCGTCCCCCGAGGCGCGCACACCCGAGCAGCTCAAGGCGGTCGGCCTTGCCCAGGAGCTCGTCGATGAGGTGAAGGCTGCTGACGTGATCGTCTTGGGTTCAGGCATGATCAATTTCGGTCTATCGTCGCAGTTGAAGGCTTGGTTCGATCACATCACTTGGCCGCGCGTGACCTTTGGTTATAACGAAGCCGGCAGGCCGCAGGGATTGCTGACCGGCAAGAAGGTTTATCTGGTCACTGCCGCAGGCGGCGTCTTCTCCGAGGGTGACTGGGCTCCCTTTGATTTCCAGACCGCCTATCTGCGTCACCTCTTGGGCTTCATCGGCCTGGCCGACGTTGAAATCGTCCGTGTGGAAGGCACCGTCTTCGGGCCTGAGGCGGCCAAGGCCGCCATCGCCGCCACCGAAGCCCAGGTTCGCTCGGTCTTGGAAAAGGCCGCCTGAAAGCGGAGCGGCCGGCTGCTCAGGCGATTATGTCAGCAGCCAGAGCAGTTGCTTCCAAGCCAAAAGGCAGGAAGGAAGATGAGATGAAGATTGCTCTCTTTGGAGGGACCGGACCAACCGGAAGACACATTATCGAAGAGGCGCTCCGGCAAGGATATGAGCTGTCCGTCTACACGCGCGACGCCGGAAAACTTTCGGCCTTTGGTAGCAAGATTGAGGTCATCGTCGGTGACCTGAACAATCGCGAAGCGATCAAGGCGTGCGTCGCGGGCTCTGACGCGGTGATCAGCGCCTTGGGGCCCAACAGTCTGAAAGCGCGCGAGAAGCGGCCGATCATGCGCGGCGTCGGCACGATCATCTCTGTCATGGAAGAGCTGAACGTTCGTCGCCTCATCCAGATCTCGACTGCCGCCTATCGTGATCCGAAGGATGGGTTCGACTTCAAGTCGCAAGCATTCGTCTTGCTGTTCAAGATAATCGTTCGCAACGCCTATGACGACATCAAGGCGACCGCTGAACTGGTGAGCAACTCACGCCTCGATTGGACGCTGGTTCGGATTCCCAACCTCAAGGATGGGCCCGCAACAGGCCAAGTGGACGCTGGCTGGTATGGCAAGACGAAGCTCGGCATGAAGCTGTCCCGCGGGAACCTTGCGAAATTCCTGGTCGATCAGGTCGCAGCCAAAGAATACGTGCGCGCCGCGCCGGGGATAGCCGATCACGTCTGAGGGCGGATGGCTCGTCAGACTTGTTTGGCGGACATGCACGCTGCGACTGCCGCCGGTGCAGCACTCGATCCGGCATGGCGGCCCGTAACTTCCCAAACCCGCGTCGAGAGCGAGGAGAAATCTATGCCATCCGAGGGATTTGCGGCGGCCGATGTGCCCGATCAGTCAGGCAAGTGCTTCATCGTCACTGGGGCCAATACGGGAATAGGCTTCGAAGTGGCGAGCGCGCTGGCGGCTCGGCACGCGCGGGTGTTGCTCGCGTGCCGCGACGAAGCGAAGGCGAGAGCCGCGATGAGCCGGATTCGTCAAAAGACTCCGGGAGCTGAGCTCGCGCTCCTGCCACTTGACCTGGCGGATTTGGCGAGCGTGCGACGGGCGGCTGAACTCGCCGCCAAGGAGCCGCGTGTCGACGTGCTGATCAACAATGCCGGCGTGCAGGGGCCGACGCTGAAGCACACAGCGCAGGGCTTCGAGCAGACGTTCGGCGTCAATCATCTTGGCTGCTTCGCGTTCAGCGCGCTCATGCTGCCGAAGCTCATGGAAACGCCCGGATCGCGCATCGTCGTCACGAGCAGCGGGCAGCATAGGGGCGCGAAGATCGAATGGGACGACCTTAACGCTCAGAAGAGCTACAGGTGGCTTCCACGCTATGGCGCCAGCAAGCTCGCGAACCTGCTCTTCGTCTTCGAGCTGGATCGGCGGCTGAGGGCGGCGGGAGCGCCGGTAACAGCGGTGGCCTGCCACCCGGGTCTTGTCGGAACAAACCTCGCCCGCGGCAGCTGGTGGGGCAACAAAGTGATGTCGCTGATCGGCTTTCTATTCGCCACGCCCGCCATGGGCGCCTGGGGCGAACTGCACGCAGCGACCGGGCGGATAAAGCCCAGCGGCTACTATGGGCCGACGGGGTTCTCCGAACTGCGCGGTCCTTCCGGTGAAGGTCTTCCCTCCGAGGAGGCGAGGAATCCCCAGCTCGCCAAGCGACTGTGGGATGTGTCCGTCAAGATGACCGGTATCGACCCTGGCTTGCCCTCCGTCGATGGCGTGTCCTGACTTAGGGATGGAAGGCGCCGCGATCGACGCGAAACGGCTCAGATTAATCCAAGACTGTCGGTTCAATGACCAGAAGGATGAGATAATGCTGCAAATCGATCTTTACACCGAGATCACCTGCCCATGGTGCATCATCGGGCATCACCGTCTCGACAAGGTCCTGGCGGAACGTTTCCCTGAGCTGGATGCCGATATCCGCCAGCACCCGGTCCTTCTGCTTCCCGATGCGCCGGAGGAGGGCCTCTACGTTCCCGATCTTCTCTTGTCGCGTTACGGCGTGACGGATCCGAAGGCCTCCTTCGCCCGGCCCGAGGCGGAGGCACGCGCGTCTGGCCTCGACCTCGACCTGAGCCGCCAACTCTGGACTTACAGAACACAGGCGGCGCACGGGTTAATCCTTGCGGCGCGCGCACGAGGGACGCAGCATCCGCTCGCCGTCGCGATCACTGATGCGCATTTTCTGGAAGCAAGGAACATCTCAGACGCGATGTCCTTGCGGATATCGCCGTGGCCTATGGATTCGAACGGGAAGAAGCTCGTGCGATAGCGCTTGACCCCGAGCAACATAGACGTGTCGAGCAGGAGGCGGCCCGATCGATGGCAGCCGGGGTCAGGTCAGTTCCTCACTTCGTCTTCGGCGGGCGCATCGCTATCAACGGAGGACGCAGCGAAGACGAGATTGCATCAGCCATCCGTGAGGCTGCTGCTGTCGCTCCCGCCTAACGGCGATCTGGCCGCCATCGCAGCGAAACATGTAAATTAATGTATCAAGTTCCTTGACGGAGAGCACTTGCGACCCCTCGGCGCAATAAGAATAATTTGGGGTTACGTTGACAGTGCACTTAACTCTGCCGTCGCAACCCGCCGGTCGAAGACCGGGGCCGCGACACCCGTTCGCCGCTATCGCGAGCGCAGGGGCGTTTGAGGTGTGACCGATCTCAAACCACTCCACTTCGAAGCGCTTGCCGCGTATCATGATCGATCCGGGTTCGAATGCAGCGTAGGGTCGCTCGACCTGCATTTTCGGACACAGGCAGGAGAGTACTCGCGCAAGACCATGGCTGCGCCCTTCGTGGGAGATGGCGGATCATTTGATGCGTTCCCGGTCGCCGGGCGACTACTTCAAGCCCTCACCCTGAGGAGCCCGCTGAAGGCGGGCGTCTCGAAGGGCGAGGCCCCAGCTGCGGCCTCATGGTTCGAGACGCGCCGCCTTGGGCAGTCGTCGCGGGACGGGCTGCGGAGCCCGGCGCTCCTCACCATGAGGGTCAAAAGCCGAGGACGGCACTGCACATCGGCCATGAGCTGCGTGTTCATGGAGAGGGTCCAGCGCCGAAATCCGCGCGGCACATTGGCCGTGAGCAGCGTGTTCACGGAGAGAGCGAACGCCAAGCAGCGCTGCGTCGACGTCCGGTGGTGTCGCCGATCGGCTGACTGACCATCTGCCCGACGGGCAATCCGCGCATGCCCCACATGCGCCAACTGCCCGTCGTGCCAGTTTGTCGCGCACTTCTCCCTTGCCACGTCGGGCAAATCACCTCCACATTCTCGCGCATCCCGGCTCGCTGAAGAGGGACGTTTCGCGATCGTCACGAGCGTCG
>NZ_JAUHIU010000041.1:0-5727 GCF_032381555.1 Bradyrhizobium sp. SZCCHNPS1003 | reverse complement strand
CTCTCCACCGAACCGGTCGAAAACTTTGAATCACATCCAGAAATCGCTTGGAATCGCTTTCGGGCATCCCGTAGCCCACAAGGGGAGAGGGCGCATCAACGAGCAGCGCTCCTTCGCGATCACTGCGTGTAGGAAAAGGCGCCTCTACGAAAAGAAATCCTGTGCCTTTTTCAGCGCCCGCACCAGCACGTCGACCTCTTCCCGCGTGTTGTACATCGCGAACGACGCCCGGCACGTCGCCGTGACGCCGAAGCGCTCCAGCAGCGGCATGGCGCAATGGGTGCCGGCGCGGACCGCGACGCCGGAGCGGTCGATGACGGTGGCGAAGTCGTGGGCGTGGGCGCCCTGCATCTCGAACGAGACGATCGCCCCCTTGTCGGCGGCGTTGCCGATGATGCGCAGCGAGTTGATCTCGCGCAGCTGCTCGGTGGCGTAGGCGACGAGATCATGCTCATGCGCCGCGATGCGCTGCTTGCCGATCGAGGCGACGTAGTCGATCGCTGCCCCCAGCCCAGCGGCTTCGACGATCGGCGGCGTACCGGCCTCGAAGCGATGCGGCGGGTCGCCATAGGTGACCCAGTCCCGCGAGACCTCGCGGATCATCTCGCCGCCGCCGTTGAACGGCGGCATCGCGGCTAAGAGCTCGCGCTTGCCGTAGAGCGCGCCGATGCCGGTCGGGCCGTAGATCTTGTGCCCGGTGATGCAATAGAAATCCGCATCGAGATCGCGGACGTCGACCTCCATGTGCACGGCGGCCTGCGAGCCGTCGATCAGCACCGGGATGCCGCGCGCATGCGCGATGCGGATGACCTCCTTGACCGGGACGACCGTGCCGAGCACGTTCGACATCTGCGTCATCGCCACCATCTTGGTGCGCGGCGTCAGCAGCTTTTCGAATTCGTCGAGCAGGAAATTGCCGTCGTCGTCGACAGGAGCCCATTTGAGCACCGCGCCCTGGCGCTCCCGGAGGAAATGCCAGGGGATGATGTTGGCGTGGTGCTCCATGATCGAGAGCACGATCTCATCGCCCGGCCCGATCCGCTCGCGGCCGAAGGTCTGCGCGACCAGGTTCACGGCTTCCGTGGCGCCGCGCGTGAAGATGATCTGCTCAGGGCTTTCGGCATTCAGGAACGACGCCACCTTGGCGCGGGCGCCCTCATAGGCCTCGGTGGCGGCGTTGGCGAGATAATGCAGCCCCCGATGCACGTTGGCGTATTCGGACGTATAGACCTGGTTCATCCGGTCCAGTACGGCCTGCGGCTTCTGCGCCGACGCCGCGTTGTCGAGATAGACCAGCGGCTTGCCGTGCACCTGCATGCCGAGGATCGGAAAGTCCGCACGGATGCGGCCAACGTCGTAGCCGCTTCCGTTCACCGCTGCATGCATCACCTACTCCCGTTGTCCGAGCCAGCCCAGCATCGCTTCGGTCAACGCCGCCCGCACGCTCTCATCGGCGGCGCCTTCGATGATCTCGCCAACGAAGGCCTGGATCAGCAGCGCCTTGGCTTCCTTGGGCGGAATGCCGCGCGCCATCAGATAGAACAGCAGCTCGTCGTCGATCGCGCCGGTCGTGGTGCCGTGGCCGCACTGCACGTCGTCGGCGAAGATCTCGAGCTCCGGCTTGCTGTCGGCCTCGGCCTCGTCGGACAATAGCAGCGCCCGCGACATCATCTTGGCGTCAGTCTTCTGCGCGCCGGGACTGACCGTGATCTTGCCCTGGAAAACCGCGCGCGCGGTGTCGCCGACGACCGCCTTGAAGGTCTCGCGGCTCTGGCAGTTCTCAGCTGCGTGCTCGATCGCCAAGGTCGTGTCCGCATGCTGGGTGCCCGACAGCAGCGATCCGCCGCGGATGTCGGCAACAGTGCCCTCACCCGCGATATGCACGAACAGCTGGTTGCGCACCAGGCTGCCGCCGGCGACGAAGCCAAGCTGATTGAAGGTCGCACGCGCGCCGATATTGGCGAGCAGCGAGGAGATGTGCAGCGCGCTGTTGCCCTCCCGGGTCACCTTGACATGGTCGATCCGCGCCTCGTCGCCGACGACGAGCTGCATCGCGGTGTTGACTTGATATTCGCTTCCGTCGGGCCCCTGATGCGACTCGACGATGGTGGCGCTGGCCCCAGTTCCGATATTGACCAGCGACCGCGTGTACATCGAGGTTGCGACCCAATTGGTCGTGACGAATGCGACGTGGACTGGCCGGCTCAGCGCCGTGCCCGGCGCCACCAGGATCACGACGCCATTGGCAGCCAGCGCGGTGTTGAGCGCCAACGCCGGATCGTCGTCAGGCACGACGGGGCCGAGACGCTGCGACAGCAGCGGCTTGTCGGCGGCGAGCGCGTCGGCCATCGGCTGGATGGTGAGGCCCGGCTCGAGATCGGCGAGGTCGGACAGCTCGGGTACGAAGGCACCGTCAACGATCATCAGCTTGCGGAAGCCAGCGCCCGCGAACAAGTCGCTCGCCTCGCGCGCCTTGGTTTTTGCCGCGTCGTCGGGCAGCGAGGCGAGCCGCTTGGCCTCCTTCATCTGCCCGCGCAGGTCGGTGTAGCGCCACGCCTCGACGCGCCGGTGCGGCAGGCCGACCGCATTGAAACGGTCGAACGCAGCAGCGCGCACCGCGGTGATCTCCTCGCCGCCCGGCAGATAGCGGCGGGCGCCCTGATACAGATCGGCCAGCCCGAGTTCGGCCTTGGTCTTGCGGATCACGACGCCCATGTTCGTCCTCCCCGGCGCCTTACGCCGCTTCGCTCTGGTACTGGGCGTAGCCGGTCGCCTCGAGCTCGCGCGCGAGGTCTTTGCCGCCGGTGCGGACGATGCGGCCCGCCGCGAACACATGGACGATGTCGGGCACGATGTAGTCGAGGAGGCGCTGATAGTGGGTGATCACGATCATGCCTCGCTCGGCGGAGCGCAGCGCGTTGACGCCGTTGGCGACGACCTTCAGCGCGTCGATGTCGAGGCCGGAATCGGTCTCGTCGAGGACGCAGAGCGACGGCTGCAGCAGCGCCATCTGCAGGGTCTCGTTGCGCTTCTTCTCGCCGCCGGAGAAGCCGACATTGAGCGGCCGCTTCAGCATGTCGGCATCGATGTTCAGCGTCTTGGCGATCTCGCGCACCCGCTTGATCAGGTCCGGCGAGGACAGCTCCTCCTCGCCGCGCGCCTTGCGCTGGGCGTTGAAGGCGGCCCGCAGGAAGGTGAGCGTCGCGACGCCGGGGATCTCCAACGGATATTGGAACGCGAGGAACACGCCCTTGGCGGCGCGCTCGTCGGCGGACATCGCCAAGAGGTCCTCGCCATTGAGATAGACCTCGCCGGCCGTGACCTCGTAGCCGGGCTTGCCGGCGAGCACATAGGACAGCGTCGACTTGCCGGCGCCGTTCGGGCCCATGATGGCGTGGATCTCGCCCTTGTTCACGGTCAGGTCCAGGCCCTGGATGATCTTCCGTCCGCCTGCGATCTCGGCATGGAGCCCCTTGATTTCGAGCAAGGCCGTCATCGAACACTCCTTCTGATGCTGTCGCGGCGCGACGCCGTCATCCAACCGATCCTTCGAGGCTGATCGAGATCAGCTTCTGCGCCTCGACCGCGAACTCCATCGGCAATTGCTGCAGCACGTCCTTGACGAAGCCGTTGACGACGAGGCCGACCGCTTCCTCCTGGGAGAGCCCGCGCTGGATGCAGTAGAACAGCACGTCCTCGGAGATCTTCGACGTCGTGGCCTCGTGCTCGAACACCGCGGAGGAGTTCTTGGCCTCGATGTAGGGCACGGTGTGCGCGCCGCATTTGTCGCCGATCAAGAGCGAGTCGCAGGCGGTGAAGTTGCGCGCGCCGGAGGCCTTGCGATGGGCGCTGACCAGGCCGCGATAGGTGTTCTGCGACTTGCCGGCGGCGATGCCCTTGGAGATGATCCGGCTCGACGTGTTCTTGCCGAGATGGATCATCTTGGTACCCGAGTCGACCTGCTGGAAGCCGTTGGAGATCGCGATCGAATAAAACTCGCCGCTGGAATTGTCGCCGCGCAGGATGCAGCTCGGATATTTCCAGGTGATCGCCGATCCCGTCTCGACCTGGGTCCAGGAGATCTTCGAATTTGTGCCGCGGCAGTCACCACGCTTGGTGACGAAATTATAGATGCCGCCGACGCCTTCGGAATTGCCGGGATACCAGTTCTGCACCGTCGAATATTTGATCTCGGCATCATCCAGCGCGACCAGCTCGACCACGGCGGCATGCAGCTGGTTCTCGTCGCGCTGCGGGGCCGTGCAGCCTTCGAGATAGGAGACGTAGGCGCCCTTGTCGGCGATGATCAGGGTGCGCTCGAACTGGCCGGTGTTGCGCTCGTTGATGCGGAAGTAGGTCGACAGCTCCATCGGGCAGCGCACGCCCGGCGGGATGTAGACGAACGAGCCGTCGGAAAACACCGCCGAATTCAGCGTCGCGAAATAGTTGTCGGTGGTGGGCACCACCGTGCCAAGATATTTTTGGACGAGGTCGGGATGCTCGCGTAGCGCTTCGGAGATCGGCATGAAGATCACGCCGGCCTTCTTCAGTTCCTCCTTGAACGTCGTCGCCACCGACACCGAGTCGAACACGGCATCGACGGCGATCTTGCTGCGCGGCGCCGCGACCTCGCCGTCGACATCCGCTGCCGCCGCCGCAGGCCGCTCGACGCCTTCGAGGATCTCGACCTCGCGCAGGGGAATGCCAAGCTTCTCGTAAGTCTTCAGGATCTCCGGATCGATCTCGTCGAGCGAGGCGACCTTCTTCTTCGGCTTCGGCGCCGCGTAGTAATAGAGATCTTGATAGTCGATCTTCGGGTATCCGACGCGCGCCCAGGTCGGCTCGGTCATCGTCAGCCAGCGGCGGTACGCCTCCAGCCGCCATTCGAGCATCCAGGCCGGCTCGTTCTTCTTGGCCGAGATGAAGCGGATCGTGTCTTCCGACAGCCCCTTCGGAGCCTTCTCGGACTCGATGACGGTCTCGAATCCGTAGCGATATTGATCGACGTCGATGCCCTTGACCCGATCAATGGTCTCCTGAACCGCTGCCATCTCTCACTCCGCTTGCAATGTTTCCGTCGTGGCCCGCGTCAGGCGGGCACGCAGGTGTCCGGCACCGGACAGACGGCAGCGCATTGCGGCGCGTCGAAGTGGCCCTCGCACTCCGTGCACTTCTTCGGATCGATGATGTACATGTCGTTCTTCAGCCGGATGGCCGCATTCGGACATTCGAACTCGCAAGCCCCGCAGACCGTGCATTGTGAGGCGATGATCTTGTAGGTCATGTGCAGCTCCCCGCGATCCCTGCGACATCGGACGACGTCATTCACGGGGTATCTTTCAAGCCGCGTGCCAGAGAGCATTTGGTTGATTTCTAAGGAGGATTCTAAAGATCGCCACGCCGGTCAGCTGTCGCTCTCCCGACAGCATGTCGCAAGTGCGACAGGGCGCATGAAGTCGCGTGCGCGTTTGGGTCGAGCCCCCGCCACGAAGGCAGTGAGCTCCCCTCCCCCCTGCGGGGAGGGGTCGGGGGTGGGGGTCCACGAGCACGCTGCACGTGATGCGCGCTAATGCTGTCACCAGCGGAGTGACGATGTGTGATGTAACGAGCAGCTCAGCGGACGTGAGTACAGCGAGCGAACTCACGACGATCAGCGCCCTGACCGACCGGGTTGATCCCTGACATTTTGGACCGGGCTGATCCCTGACACTATTCGATCACTGCTGT
>NZ_JAUHIU010000040.1:0-12428 GCF_032381555.1 Bradyrhizobium sp. SZCCHNPS1003 | reverse complement strand
TATTCGCTATTCGCTATTCGCTATTCGCTATTCGCTATTCGCTATTCGCTATTCGCTATTCGCTATTCGCTATTCGCCCTTCTCAACTATCCCAGCCCGCGCCCGGAATCCCCGGATTTGCGTAGACGATACCGCCATCGACCGCGATCGTATTCCCCACCACGTAGTCGCCCGCGCGCGAGGCGAGGAAGATCGCTGTGCCCGCCATGTCCTCGTCGGTGCCGATGCGCCCGGCGGGCACGCGCGAGGCGACCTCGTCGGCGTTGTCGCGCGCGGCCTTGTTCATGTCGGACTTGAACGGTCCGGGCGCGATCGCGGTCACCACGACGTGGTCCTTGATCAGCTTGGCCGCCATGCGCCGCGTCAGATGGATCAGGCCGGATTTGCTCGCCGCATAGGAATAGGTCTCGAGCGGGTTGACGAAGATGCCGTCGATCGAGGCGATGTTGATGACCTTTGCGGGCCGTTCGGCGCTGGCCGCCGCACGCAAGGGAGCTGCGAGCGCCTTGGTCAGGAAGAACGGCGTCTTGAGGTTGAGGTTCATCACCTTGTCCCAGCCGCTCTCCGGGAATTCGTCGAAGTCGGCGCCCCACGCCGCGCCGGCATTGTTGACGAGGATGTCGAGCTTGGGCTCGCGCTCCTTGATCTCGCCCGCGAGCGTCTCGATGCCGGCCATCGTCGAAATGTCGATCGGCAGCGCGACGCATTCGCCGTCATATTCCGTCGTCAGTGCCTTGGCGGTCGCCTCGCAGGGCCCGGCCTTGCGCGCGGTGATGTAGACCCTCGCCGCGCCATGCGCGAGCAGGCCGGATGCGATCATCTTGCCGATGCCGCGCGAGCCGCCGGTGACGAGCGCGATGCGTCCTTCGAGTGAGAACAAGTTCCTGAGCATGAAGCCTCCCTTTTCTTATGTCATGCGCGCTTGTGAGCGGGACGCGCCAGCACGTCAAGGGAGACGCCGTCGCACGAAATCGCCGCAATTCAATCGGGGGAACGTTATGGCGGGGCCTATGCCGCGTCGATGCGGCGGAAGCCGTTCCACATCGCGGTGGCCGCGCCCGAGGTCAGCACCGGCAGCACGCGGGCGTCCTGGTAGTGGCCGTTCAGCGAGACACGCGACAGGGCCGTGAGATGATCGGCGCTCTCGGCGAAGATCATGCCGGGGCGGGTGGTGACGGCGGTCTTGTAGCCGGTCGCGGCCGCCAGCACGAACTCGCGCTGGGAGGCGGCGGCGCGGTCGCCGTAGGGATAGGCCATGTGTAGCACCGGCCGCTGCAACTCGTTCTCGATCCGAGCACGGCTGTCGGCGATCTCGATGCGCGCCGTCTCCTCGGTCTGCTTGGCGAGATTGCAGTGACTGATCGAATGTGCGCCGATCGAGATCAATGGCTCAGTCGAAAGCGCCCGGAGCTCGTCCCAGGACAGGCAGAGCTCACGGCAGATCGAGGCCTCGTCGACGTCGTAGCGCGCGCACAACGCGCTGATCTCACGCCGGATGTCGTGCTCGCCCGGCAGTGCGCGCAGCCAATCGTGCAGGCGCTGGAACGTCACGCATTTGGCTGCCGGCGTCGATGCATCGAGCTGCAGCGACAGCCCGCCGATCTCGATGTCGATCGTTTGCGCCTTCGCGACCAGCCGCTCCAGCGTCACCCACCAGAGCCGGCCCAGTCCCGATGCGAAATCGCTCGTCACATAGATGGTGAACGGCGCATCGAACTCGCGCATCACAGGCAGCGCGAAGTCGCGGTTGTCGCGATAGCCGTCGTCGAAGGTGAAGCAGGCGAAGCGGCGCGAGAAGTCCTTCGCCACCAGCCGGCTGTGCAACTCGTCGAGGGTGATGATCTCGATGTCGTGGTCGCGCAGGTGCGACAACATTTCGCGCAGGAAATCCGGCGTGACCTCGAGGTGACAATTGGGCTGGAAATCGGCGTCGTGGTGCGGCCGCACATGATGCAGCGTATAGATCGCTCCCACGCCCGAGAAGATCGGGCGCAGCCAGACATGCGCGCCGCTCAGATACAGCGCTTCCAGGCCGGCACGGATAAAGGTTTTGCGAAATCGCCTCATCTGAAATATGCGGCCCGGTGAGTGTCGGGACAAGGTTACCGACGAATGATTGAAGAAAGCCTTAGCCTGCGGTCGCAACGTACCGCGCGGCGCGCCTCATTTCCGGTTTGACAGGCATGCAAGGGTTTGTTTTCTCTCTGCTTCCTCGATGCGACGGATGACGAATGCGTGGACTTTTCAGGTGGAGCGGGAAATGGTGGCCTGGCGTCCTCCCGCTGATCGTGCTTTGGGGCCTCGCGGCCTGGACCAGCACCGTTCCCCTGGAGAATGATCTCGCCGGCCGCAGTTCGGCCGTCCTGAAGGGGGCCGTGCTCGACAGGACAAGCGTCACGGTGGATGGCCGCGATGTCTCGCTGCGCGCCAATGCTTTTTCCGAGGCTGGACGCCGCGATGCGGTCGCTGCGGTGGACGGCGTGGCCGGCGTGCGGCTCGTCAACGACGAGACGCGGCTGGTCGCCGAGGCCAAGCCCTTCGTCTGGTCGGCCGAACGCGACGTCGTCCGGGTGACACTGGGCGGCAATGCGCCGCTGCCCGCCTTGAAGGGCAGGCTGATGGACGCGACGCGGGCGGCGCTGCCGGGCGTGGAGGTCGCTGACCAGATGGGCCTGGCGCGCGGCGCGCCAACGCGCTTCGAGGATGCGGCGCTGCTGCTGATCGGCCAGATCGGCAGGCTGAAGGACGGCAAGTTCACGATCTCCGATGGCGAGGTCGCATTGTCCGGCATGGCCCGCGAGCTCGGCGGCCGCGAGGCGATCGCGGCCGCGCTCGGCAAGCTGCCGGACGGCTTCAAGGTCGCCAGCAACGAGGTCAAGGCGCCGCCCTACATCTTCCAGGCCTACAAGGACCCGGTCGCGGTCACCGTGACGCTCGCCGGCAACGTTCCCGACGAGAACATCCACGCCGTCGTCGTCGGCTCTTCATCGCGAAAATTCTTCAGCGAGAAGGTCGTGGACAATCTCAAGAACAGCATCGGTGCGCCCACCAACTTCGTGAATGCGGTGGTGCCGGCGCTGGGCGCCTTGTCGCGGCTGTCGACCGGCACGCTGGTGGTGTCCGACCGCGACATCAAGATCTCCGGCGACGCACTCTATGACGCCGCAGCAGCCCAGATCCGGACCGGGCTCGCCAAGGATGTCCCACAGGGCTGGCAGGTGAAGGCCGACATCACGGTGAAGCCGGCAGCCGCCCCGGTCGATCCCACGGTGTGCCAGCAGCTGTTCTCCGACCTGCTCGGCAAGGCGAAGATCCGATTCGAGACCAGCCGCAGCGACCTCGACAGGGATTCCACCGGTCTGCTCGACCGCCTCGTCGAGATCGCGTTCCGCTGCCCCTCCGCCAATGTCGAGATCATCGGCCACACCGATGCCGATGGCGACCCCGCGGCCAATCAGGTGCTGTCGCAGAAGCGCGCCCAGGCCGTGGTCGATTATCTGGTCAAGGCCGGATTGCCGGCCGACCGCTTCACCCCGATCGGCTATGGCAGCACCCAGCCGGTCGTCTCCAACGACACCGCCGACGGCCGGGCGCAGAACCGCCGCATCGAATTCGTGGTGAGGTAACGTCATGGCCTATCTCGTTGCCTTTCACTGGGACTGGCTGGCCGGCGCCTTCGCCATCGGGCTGGCGATGGGCTGGGTCGCCGTGGTGCATCGCGCCCCGCGCGTGTCGGGCTGGCTGACCTGGCTGCTGGCGGTGCTGGCCGCCGGCCTGGTCGCGGCGGCCGTGGCCTGCCTGATCCCCGGACGGGCCGGCTACTGGCTCGAGCTGCTGCTGATCATGTTCGTGCCCTACCTCGTCGGCTGCGCCATCGGCACGTGGCTGCGGGCGCTGGTGGTGATCCGCAGCATGCGGACGAAATCGGCGGCCTGAAGCGGCCGCCCGGCGGTCTGCGCCCGACGCCACCTGCCAAGACTGCTGCCAAGACTGCGGCGGCGCCCCCCGCCGTCGGCGTGCCCGGGTCATCGCAACTGCGAGACACGAAGGTTTGACGAGGTGCGACCCTGTCAAACGCGCAGCCGGCGCTTATCGTTGAACGATGACGACCCGCCCAGCTGTGGGGCCCCCCGGAAAGCCCGGAGATGCGCGTTCCTCACCGAAGTTTAACCTGGGCTTTGCGGGCTGGCCGGGAGCGTGCGCCGACGCTCCGTCCTGCAGGATGGCCTGTCTGATGACTTTGCCTGATGTCTTGCCTCATGTGCGGCAAAACGGTGCATCGCATTTCCGTAAAGCCTGCTAAGTATATCCATGTGTACGCTTTTGTTCGCACGCTCCGTGTTCCCCAATGCGTCGAAACGCGCTACGAGGGCGTTGTATGCGCACATGATGCTGCGGCCTCCGGGGCGCGGCGTCCCCGGCCGTCGTGATCGGATCACGGTGAGAGGTGTAGATGCTTGAAGCCATACGCAGAGCGGCCACGTTCCTGCGCGAGAAGCAAGTCCTGCACAAGCTCGGCGTGCTGATCAGCATCGCTGTGATCGCGGTCGCCTGCTACGTCCTCTACCACATGCTTCGCGGCATCGACACCTACGAGGTGCTCGAGGCGATCAAGAGCACGGAGCCGCATCAGATCGCGCTCGCCGCGCTGTTCGTCGCCGCCGGCTATTTCACGCTGACCTTCTACGACCTGTTCGCGGTGCGCGCGATCGGCCACGACCACGTGCCCTACCGCGTCAATGCGCTGGCCGCCTTCACCAGCTATTCGATCGGCCACAATGTCGGCGCCAGCGTCTTCACCGGCGGTGCCGTGCGCTACCGCGTCTATTCGGCCCATGGGCTGAACGCCATCGACGTCGCCAAGATCTGCTTCCTCGCCGGCCTGACGTTCTGGCTCGGCAATGCCGCCGTGCTCGGGCTCGGCATCAGCTATCATCCGGAGGCGGCGGCCTCGATCGACCAGCTGCCGCCCTGGGCCAACCGCATGGCGGCGATCGCGATCCTGGTCGGTCTGTTGGGGTATGTCGCCTGGGTATGGACCAAGCCGCGCGTGGTCGGCCGCGGGCCGTGGACCGTGGTGTTGCCGAGCGGCCCGCTGACCCTGCTGCAGATCGCGATCGGCATCATCGACCTCGGCTTCTGCGCGCTCGCGATGTATGTGCTGGTGCCGGACGAGCCCAATCTCGGCTTCGTCGTCGTGGCCGTGATCTTCGTCTCGGCGACCTTGCTCGGCTTCGCCAGCCATTCCCCCGGCGGGCTCGGCGTGTTCGACGCCGCGATGCTGGTCGGGCTGTGGCAGATGGACCGCGAGGAGCTGCTGGCCGGAATGCTCTTGTTCCGGATGCTGTATTATTTGGCGCCGTTCCTCATTTCTGTAATCTTGCTGACGTTTCGCGAGGTTATCATCAGCACGCGGTCGAAGCGGCTGCGGCAGGCCGCGCTCAGCCTCGATCCGGGCCCCCCGCCCGAAGCCGCTTTTGTGAGGAAGCGCAGCGATTCCGGTGCCTGACGCCAGCTCAAGGGAATAGTAGGACGAGATGGCTCTCGACGCTCCCTCCGACACGGCGCTCTCGATCTTCACCCCCTGGCCGGACCGGCTGCGCCATTCCGCGATCATCCTGCTGGCTGCGGCGCTCGCGCTTGCCGGGCTCGTGCTGCTGGACGAGCTGCTGCCGCTGCGGGCCCTGGCGGTATTCCTGTGTATCGCCGCCGCCGCCCTGGTGCCGTGGCGGCTGCATGGCGCGGTCGCCAAGCGGGAGGAGGAGCGCCACGCCAACCCGGTCGAGGCGCCGGCCGTGAGCGCAGTGGTCGAAGGCATCCCCGATCCCGCCGTGCTGCTCGATCGCGCCGGCCGCGTCATCCACCTCAACGCCGCCGCCGCGCAGCTCGCGCCTGCCTTGCGCAAGGGCGAACTCGCCCAATTCGCGCTGCGCACGCCGGAGATCATCACCGCGCTGCGCGAGGCGATCGCTACCACCGAGATCCGCCGCGCCACCTATCACGATCACGTTCCGGTCGATCGCTGGATGGAGCTGATCATCACGCCGGTGCCGGTGCCGACGGCGTTCGGCGGCACTGACAAATGCATGCTGATGACGTTCCACGATCTGACCCCGCTACGCCGGGTCGAGGAGATGCGCGCCGATTTCGTCGCCAATGCCAGCCACGAGCTGCGCACACCGCTGGCGGCGCTCTCGGGCTTCATCGACACGCTGCAGGGGCCGGCCAAGGACGATCCGAAGGCGCGCGAGCGCTTCCTCGGCATCATGCACATCCAGGCGACGCGCATGGCGCGGCTGATCGACGATCTCCTGTCGCTGTCGCGGGTCGAGCTGTCGGCGCATGTCCAGCCCCACGCCATGGTCGACGTCGTCCCCATCATCCGCCAGGTCACCGACGGGCTGGAGTCGCTGGCGCGCGAGCGCCAGGTGGTGATCGAGACCAGCCTGCCGGAGGCGCCGGTGACGATCGCCGGCGACCGCGAGGAGCTGCTGCGCGTGTTCGAGAACCTGATCGAGAACGCGCTGAAATACGGCGCCTCGGGCGGCCGCGTGATCGTCTCGCTGGAGCAGGCCGTCTCCGCCGAGAACGCGCCGGAGATCCGGGTCAAGGTGCGCGATTTCGGCCCCGGCATCGCGCCCGAGCATCTGCCGCGGCTGACCGAGCGCTTCTATCGCGTCGATGTCGGCGACAGCCGCGCGCAGGGTGGCACCGGGCTCGGCCTCTCTCTGGTGAAGCACATCCTCAACCGCCATCGCGGCCGGCTTCTGATCGAGAGCGTGCCGCGCAACGGCGCCGCCTTCACGGCCTGCTTTCCGCAGTCCAGGCCCGCAGCACGCGCCTGACGGGCGGGCGCATCTTGCGGCCCGGCGCAGGCCGGGCGCACGTCATCGATCGTTGTGAACAGAGGCCGGACATCGCGAGGCGATGCGGAGCACCTCATCGCCCGCCGTGGTCGCCGGCCGCTCAGCGCGTGGTCGACTTCGCCGGCTGGCGGCGGCGGTCGGCCGCGGGCTGATAGGCGACGCGCGAATGCTGCGCGCAATAGGGCAGGCCGGACAGCGCCTTGCCGCCGCAGAAGAAGAAATCCGCGCTCGAGGGATCGCCGACCGGCCAGTGGCAGGTCGCCTCGTTGAGCTCCAGCAGCGACAGCCGCTGGTTCATCGGCACGACGTTGTCGAATGCAACCGGATCGGGATCCGCCTCAACCTCGAAAACCTGCGCGAGCGCCGTGTTGCCGCGCGCCACCGGGCGCGCCACCCGCATCATCGGCTGTGCCGGGCGGGCCGCCTTGCGCTGGCGCGGTGCCGCGGTGGCCGGGCTCTTGGCGCGGCCGGACAGGCCCAGCCGGTGCACCTTGCCAATCACGGCGTTGCGCGTCACGTTTCCGAGTTCCGCGGCGATCTGGCTGGCCGACAGTCCGGCTTCCCAGAGTTTTTTCAGTTGCTCGACGCGATCGTCGGACCAGGTCAATACGGTCATCGAACCTTTCCCTTCGCGTTGCGCCGGCCAATTCCGGGACGGCGCTGCGATGCTGTCTCAAGAAAATCCCTGGCGGCAGAATCCCTTGTCCCTCGCCGGGCGCGCGCAAGGCACCCGGACGTTACGCAAACTCAGAGAACTTCGAGAGGGATCAGAACTGCCGCACGAGATGTCGTACTCGACGTTGAAAACGCTACAATATGGCGTGACTCCCGCGCAAGAGTCGGTGGCCGCAGTCCACACATTCCGTGGTTCCCTGTGGCGTGTCTCGATCTGTGTCAGGCGTCCGGAATCTCACGGGCCGGCCCCCCATGCATCAGCTGACGCGTAGTTGACTCCCACCGCTGCCCGCATACAATAGATGCACGTGCCGCCTTGAAAAGGCGGCACATTTTGTTTTCCAGGGTGGGGTCCCTGATGCGCGATGGCGCCGCGTGGCGCGTGTCTCGGCCGGCCCGTCAGCTCATGTGATCCGCCATGACCAGTGTTGCCGCTACGCATCTCCTCCCCGTATTCGCCCGGGTCGATCTTTCGTTCGAGCGCGGCGAAGGCGCGTGGCTGATCGCGACCAATGGCGACCGTTATCTCGATTTTACCTCGGGCGTCGCAGTCAATTCGCTCGGCCATGCGCATCCGCATCTGGTCAAGGCGCTGCAGGAGCAGGCGGCCAAGCTCTGGCACATGTCGAACCTGTTCAAGAGCCCGGATGGCGAGCGCCTTGCCGCTCGGCTGTGCGAGCAGAGCTTTGCCGACTACGTGTTCTTCGCCAATTCGGGCGCGGAGGCGATGGAAGGCGCGATCAAGATCACGCGCAAATATCACGCCGCCAAGGGACATCCCGAACGCTATCGTATCATTACGTTCGAAGGCGCGTTCCACGGCCGCACGCTCGCCACGCTCGCCGCGACAGGTTCGGCCAAATATCTCGACGGCTTCGGTCCGCCGATGGACGGCTTCGATCAGGTTCCGTTCGGCGACATCGAAGCAGTGAAGAAGGCGATCGGTCCGCACACCGCCGGTATCCTGGTCGAGCCGGTGCAGGGCGAGGGCGGCGTGCGCACCGCGCCGCTGCCGTTCTACAAGGCGCTGCGCCAGCTCTGCGACGACAACGGTTTGTTGCTGGTCATCGACGAGGTCCAGACCGGCATGGGCCGCACGGGCGATCTGTTCGCGCATCGCTGGCTCGGCGTCACGCCGGACGTGATGTCGCTGGCGAAGGCGCTCGGAGGCGGCTTTCCGATCGGCGCCGTGCTCGCGACGGCCGAGGCCGCGTCGGGCATGACGCCGGGATCGCATGGCTCGACCTTCGGCGGCAATCCGCTGGCGGTCGCCGCGGCCAACGCCGTGCTCGACGTGATGCTGGCGCCCGGATTCTTCGATCACGTCCGCAAGATGTCGCTGCTGTTGAAGCAGAAGCTCGGTGCCGTTCTCGATCGTCATCCCGATGTCATCTCCGAGATCCGAGGCGAGGGCCTGCTGATCGGCGTCAAGGCGGTGGTGCCGTCGGGCGATCTGGTCGCGGCGCTGCGCGATCAGAAGCTGCTCACGGTGGGGGCCGGCGACAACGTCGTACGCTTCCTGCCGCCGCTGATCGTCAACGAATCCGAAATCGAACAATCGGTCGAGATGCTCGATCGCGCCTGCGCGGCGCTGTCGGGCGGGCCTGCCAAGCAGGCGGCCGCATCATGAGCAAGACCATGGGCAACACGCCGCGTCATTTCCTCGATCTCACTGAGATGCCGGTGGAGGAGTTGCGCAACGTGCTGGCGCTGTCCAGCGCGATGAAGAAGACCTTGAAGGCGCGCGAGCCGGCGAAGAAACCGCTCGAGGGCAAGGTGCTGGCGATGATCTTCGACAAGCCGTCGACACGCACCCGCGTGTCGTTCGACGTCGGCATGCGCCAGCTCGGCGGCGAGGCGATCATGCTGACCGGCACCGAGATGCAGCTCGGCCGCGGCGAGACCATCGCCGACACCGCGCGCGTGCTGTCGCGCTATGTCGACGCCATCATGATCCGCATCCTCAGCCATGAGGCGCTGCTCGAGCTCGCCGCGCATGCCACCGTGCCCGTCATCAACGGCCTGACCCGGCGCTCGCATCCCTGCCAGGTGATGGCCGACGTGATGACCTTCGAGGAGCATCGCGGCTCCATCGAGGGCCGCACCGTGGCCTGGACCGGCGATGACAACAACGTGCTGGCCTCCTGGGCGCATGCCGCCGAGCGCTTCAAGTTCCGGCTCAACGTCGCCACCCCGCCGCAGTTGTCGCCGGGCAAGCCGATGAAGGATTTCATCCGCGCCACCCGGGCCGACATCCATCTCGGCCACGATCCGGAGGTCGCTGTCGCCGGTGCCGACTGCGTCGTCACCGACACCTGGGTGTCGATGGGAGACAAGGATGGCGAGCACCGCCACAATTTGCTCAAGCCCTATCAGGTCAATTCCAAGCTGATGTCGCTCGCCAAGCCGGAGGCGCTGTTCATGCACTGCCTGCCGGCGCATCGCGGCGAGGAGGTCACCGACGAGGTGATCGACGGCCCGCAGTCGGTGGTGTTCGACGAAGCCGAGAACCGCCTGCACGCGCAGAAGGGCATCCTGGCCTGGTGCTTCGGCGAGCGGGCTTAGGGGCTTGATAACGAGAAAGTTTGAGCTACGTATTCGGTGCACCCTCTCCCCTTGTGGGAGAGGGTGGTTTCCATGCGGAGCATGGAAACCGGGTGAGGGGTTGCCCCGGGCTCAGGCTTGAGTGTGTGGCACCAACCCCTCACCCAAGTGAGTTCGCTGCTTCCGTCGGTGTAGCCCTCTCCCACAAGGGGAGAGGGCGCATTCATCAATCCCGTGAGGGCTGATCTTTCGATCGCGTTCGCCGGTTGATTAGTTCAAGGTTTGTTTGAATCCGCGGGGCAAGCTCGGTGCACCTTCTCCCTTGTGGTGGCATGATCGACCGGCGGCGCGGTCATACTGGGTGAAGGGTCTCTCTCGGTTCGCTCAGCTTTACGAGAATGTCCTCGAGAACGGCCGAGCGTTGAAGGAGCACCTCGTTGTTCAAGTACCTCACAACTCTAAACCCCTCTCTTGCGAGCACTTCCTCTCTCGTCCGATCACGCACCGCGTCGGCATGCTGACTGCCATCGATCTCGATGACCAGGCGCTGCTCGAAGCAGACGAAATCGAGGATGTAGTCCCGGAACGGCACTTGTCGTCGAAACTTGAACTGCGACAGGCGGCGGTCGCGCAGCAGCCGCCACATAGCAGCTTCGGCATCAGTTGGCTCCCGACGCATTGCTTTCGCGAAGCCGCGGATGCGCTTGGCCGTTGGTCGATGATGCGGTGCTTGCGTCACCACCCCCACCCTGCGATGCGACCTATCCTCTCCCACGAGAAGGTATACGGAGCCCGCGGTATACGCTAGTTCCATCCCCCTTCACTTTCCCCGCTTCATCCCCAAATACGCCCCATGACAACCAACTCCCCCGACACCGACATCCATCTCGATACCAGCCGCGCCCCCTCGGCGGTGCCGGTCGACGACGCCGTGCTGCCGTTCGAGGTCGCGGCGCTCGATCTGCGCGGGCGACTGACCCGCATGGGTCCCGCGCTCGACGATATCCTCACCAAGCACGCCTATCCCGCGCCCGTGGGCAAGCTGCTCGGCGAGGCCATCGTGCTGACGACGCTGCTCGGCTCCTCGCTGAAATTCGACGGCCGCTTCATCCTGCAGACCCAGACCGACGGGCCGGTGTCATTCCTGGTGGTCGACTTCCAGGCGCCCGACCGGCTGCGCGCTTACGCACGCTATGACGAGGCGCGACTGCAAGAGCTGAAGGATTCGGCCAAGGACTCCGGCGGCCTGCTCGGCAAGGGCCATCTGGCGATGACCATCGATCAGGGCGCCGACATGAGCCGCTACCAGGGCCTCGTCGCGCTTACCGGCGGCAGTCTGGAGGAGGCTGCGCATGAATACTTCCTGCGCTCCGAGCAGATCCCGACCCGTGTGCGCCTCGCCGTCGGCGAGGAGTGGAGCGGCGGCAAGCACCGCTGGCGCGCCGGCGGCCTGCTGACGCAGTTCCTGCCCCAGGCGCCCGAGCGCCTGCGCCAGGCCGATCTGCATCCCGGCGATGCGCCCGAGGGCACCGAGCTGCATGCGGTCGAGGAAGACGAGGCCTGGATCGAGGGCCAATCGCTTGTTGCGACGGTCGAGGATATCGAGCTGATCGACCCGGCGCTGTCCGGCGAGCGGCTGCTGTATCGTCTGTTTCACGAGCGCGGCGTCCGCGTGTTCGACACCGTGCCGCTGCAGGCGCGCTGCTCCTGCTCGCGCGATGCGGTCGCCAACATGCTGAAGAGCTTCTCGCCCCAGGACCGCGCCGACATGGTGCAGGGCGACAAGGTCGTCGTCACCTGCGAGTTCTGCTCCTCAGTCTATCATTTCACTCCGCATGAAGCCGGCGTGACGGAGAATTGACTCTGTTGCGCTCGCTCCGCGCATCGTAGCGATCGTGGTCGAGCGACAGCCCTCCGTACGTCATCGCGAGCGCGTCGTCGCTTCGCTCCTCGCGATGACCCTCGATAGGCGGCGGCTGCGTCGCGCGGCGTCGGAGAGAATGTCGGGAGTTCGTGTGCGCCGGCGATTTCGATTAGTTCGTTGTTGAAAATCGGTTTTCTCGCTGATCGACGCCACATCCTTGCCCGTCGCGTTGATTGGTCGCAGCAACAAACAGCTTGTGCCGTCGGGCAAATCACTGGCACATTTCCGCGCATCCTGTTGCCGCATGAGGGGCGTTTCGCGACCGTCACGGACCGTTGGCAGTGGGAGGCGATGGGCGTGTGTCGTTGCAGCGCGATATTTGCGCGGACGAACGGCGATGCACGCACGGTCAAGTCGCGCGGTCCTGATATCCCGATGCTGATATCAACTCACGTTGAGGCTTCGCTTCGCGTGGGGAT
>NZ_JAUHIU010000039.1:0-14633 GCF_032381555.1 Bradyrhizobium sp. SZCCHNPS1003 | reverse complement strand
GGCCTCGTGCTCTTTCAAAATCCCGATGATCTGCTCTTCCGTAAAGCGGCTGCGCTTCATGCTCTGGTCCTCGTTGGAGCCAGAACGAACTTCAAGCTGGATTAAGCCCGAGGGGCAAGGTCAGGTCACGTTGGTTGGATTGATCAAATTCCTCGACCAGAAGGGAATTCCGAGCCAGGACCTGACTATCGAGTTTCTAGAAACTGTAGCCGCAAGTGAGTCCGCTCAGGATGAGGTGTCGCCGCTCATTGCCGACGGCATCGAGTGAGCTGCTGCCGGTTTGATGGACACCGAGATTGGGTGTTTCATGAAGCCGGAGGTGGGCGATGAAGAGACGGAAGTTCAGTCGCGAGTTCAAGGTCGAGGCGGTCAAGCTGGTCAGGGAGCGCGGGGTATCGGTGGCGCAAGCCGGCCGCGATCTGGACGTTCATGAGAACGTGCTGCGCAAGTGGGTCAAGGAGTTCGGCTCCGACCCGGTACGGGCCTTTCCCGGCCATGGCCAGATGAAGCCTGAGCAGCAGGAGATCGAGCGGTTGCGCCGTGAGGTCGCCAAATTGAAGGCCGAGCGGGATATTCTAAAAAAGGCCGCAGCCTTCTTCGCGAAGGAAGCGACATGAAGTTCGTCTTCATCGCGAAGCACCGGGCGATCTGGCCGGTGGCATGGCTATGCAATGCGCTGGGGGTGTCGCGGTCGGGCTTTCATGCCTGGCTGAACCGCTCTCCCAGCGCCAGATCCCGCAGCGACGAAGAGCTCGGCGGCAAGGTCAAGGCCAGCTTCATGGCTAGCGACCGCACCTACGGCGCGCGCCGGGTGTGGCGTGATCTGCTCGCCGACGGGGTGAACTGCGGCCTCCACCAGATCGAACGGCTGATGCGCCTGCAGGGCTTGCGGGCGCGGCCGCGACGCCGGTGTTTACCGAAGGACAGTGGCGATCGGCAACTCGAGACAGTGCCGGCGAACCTGCTGGACCGGCAGTTCGCCGCCGAGCGGCCGAACCAGAAGTGGATCGCCGACTTTACGTATCTCTGGACGGCCGAGGGCTGGCTCTACGTTGCAGCAGTGATCGACCTGTTCTCGCGCCGGGTGGTGGGCTGGTCGATGAGCGCCGCCATGACGGCTCAGCTGGTGACCGATGCGTTGCTGATGGCAGTCTGGCGACGGGGCAAACCGGATGCGCTGTTGCACCACTCCGACCAGGGGAGCCAGTACACCAGCGAGCAGTTCCAGCGCCTGATGGCCGACCACGGCATCGTCTGCAGCATGAGCCGTTCCGGCAATGTCTGGGACAATGCGGCGATGGAGAGCTTCTTCTCGTCGCTCAAGACCGAACGGACGGAGAGCAAAACCTACAGGACCAGAGACGAGGCGCGAGCCGATGTGTTCGACTACATCGAGAGATTTTACAACACGACCCGCAGGCACTCGACCATCGGCTACGTCAGCCCGGTTGAGTTCGAGCGCAAGGTGGGATTAGCTTGACCGGGTGTCCATCAAACCGGCAGCAGCTCAGATCTCAGCATAGCCGGATTCGTCGACCTTGAAGGCCTTGCTACAGTGGGGACAGATGATCTCGTGCATTTTTCCTGTCCGAAGCTTGCGGCTGCTGCTGTAGTCTCGAAATGAGAACCTGCTCTGACGGCCTAACCAGGGTCGGGCTGGGTTCCACCCAATATTGAGAACAAAATTAGAACAAACCCACCTAGCGGTCAAGGCACACTCAACGGTTGCGGGCATTTTCCCCCGGTTTTCGGGCTAGGCGAGTTGGTCAGAGAGAGAACGCCGGCGAGAGATGCCCGCGTTGGCCGGCTTCGCCACTTAAGGAAAGGAAAACCCGATATCCTTTACTTACGGACGCTCTAAGGAAAGGAAGCGGTACATCCCCACCGGAAATACGCCTCTGGGAAGCAAAGCGTACTCGAACGGGTATGCGGATTTCTGCTTCTCCAAGCGGCAAAGAAAGCGGCAAATCTAGCCCGGCATACTTTATTTAGTACCTGTTATTGCTCTAGTATTTTGCGGCAAAGAAAGCGGCAAAAATGAACATTTCAGCTATGGAACCCCTCCTACCGGAAGACCGGCAGGAACTCGAAGACTTGGCCACCGACCTGGTCGCCAAGGCAAGCACGCTTGCGGGGCGCCTGCATCCGGTCATGAGGGCCTCGGTAGGCGACCTCGTGCGCTCGATGAACTGCTACTACTCGAACCTCATCGAAGGCCACAATACGCTGCCGATCGACATTGACCGAGCACTCAACAACGACCTTTCTCAAGAGCCGGAACGCCGCAACCTGCAATTGGAGGCACGTGCCCATATTGAAGTTCAGCGGATGATCGACCGTGGTGAGGCCCCCTCGCCCGCGCTATCGGTCGATTTCATTATCTGGACGCACAAGAACTTCTGCGAACGGCTGCCGGAGGAGCTGCTGGTCGCCGAACATCCGACCACGAAAGACAAGATCAAGGTCATTCCTGGTGAGCTTCGAAAGGACCACGTCAAGGTCGGCTTGCATATTCCCCCGCCTCCTGAAGATCTCCCTGCGTTCTTGGAGCGGTTTGCTGAGGGCTACTCCTCAAGGCACCTTTCTAAGCTTCGCAAAATCATCGGCGTAGCCGCCTCCCATCATCGGCTGGCCTGGATTCACCCGTTTCTCGATGGCAACGGCCGCGTGACCCGTCTGTTCTCCCATGCTCTGCTGCGCGAGCTCGATGTAGGCTCCGAACTCTGGGCCGTTTCGCGCGGCCTTGCGCGGAGGGTCGCCGACTACAAAGCCGGCCTCCAGGCCGCGGATGAACCGCGTCGCGGCGACTTAGACGGCCGCGGCAACCTCACGATGACCGGACTTGTCGACTTCTGCAAATTCTTCCTCACGACTTGTGTCGACCAGGTCGACTTCATGGCCGGACTTCTGGAGCCAGAAGAACTGCTCAGACGTATGGAAATCTGGACCGAAGAGGAAACCCGCGCAAAGCGCCTCCCAAAGGGTTCCTGGCCGCTGCTCCGCGAAGCGGTCATTGCTGGCGAATATGCGAGGGGCAACGCCCCTGCGCTGACGGGGTACGAGGCGCGCCAAGCTCGAACGGTGCTCAGTGCGCTTATCGAGAAGGGCTATCTCGTCTCCCCCACCACACGCTCGCCCGTAAAGCTTGGATTTCCAACGTCCATCGTTGATCGGTGGTTTCCGAGACTGTACCAGCCGCTAGCGGGATAAAAGATCGGCCGAATCAAGTGGAGGTCAAAGTGCCGGACGATCCAGGAGAACCAGAGAAAGACACAGAGTACTATTCATTGCCGGAAGAGGCGCTTCAGTTCTTTCCCGACGAATGGCGCCAAAGTTTTCAAACAATGGCAGACAATGGACGCGCAGCCCTAGATGCGGCGGAAAAAGAACTGCTGCAGCTCTATAGGATATCGAACTCCTTCACCGCCCTAGTGGCGTTGAAACATGCACAAAAGCGGCTGTCGGAATACAAGTTCGATACCGACATGAATGCCATCATGGAGCTCGATATGCTCACAACGGCATTTGTGGTTGCCTACGTGCGCCTGCATGAAGGCGGAAAAGGAAGTGGCTTTGGCCGCGATATCCTTCCCGAGCATCTCCGCAGCGTCCACGATGAAATCATCCAAGCTCGGAACAAGCGCTTTGCGCACAACGATGACCATCACTCCTTTTCAAACAATATCGGCTTCGAGTTCGACGGCAGTCGCTTCTTCGTCAAGTTCGGCCTTTCCCTCGGATACCATATTGGAGGCCGCACAGAATGGCGTGAGCTGGTCAGCTTTCTTGACCAATACACTGTCGAAAGAATGGAAAAGGTGCTCGCAAGATTAAAGAGGAAGACCGGACACGAATGGATGATGCCGAGGGGCCCCGCACCCGACTGATGCTCTTTGTCGTTAACTCGTATTTACGATTATCCAGTTCTCGAAAATAACCCTTTGCTCCGCACGAACTCTGCTAGCCGTGCGCCTACGTCTGGAAACAGAAACGACAAGGCAGGTAGCCATTCCAGCGGAGGTGCGAATTTCTGATCTCCGTTGCGCAACTCGATGCCCATCGCTTTCCGTCGGGCAGCCCATTTTCCGGTCGAATCCTGACTCGTCAGCAGCTCCTTATGGCCGGCCACCTCGACGGCGAAGGCGAACGCCAGCAGGCTTTCCGGCCGCCTTTCAGAGATTTGGTGGGCGCACTGGACTAAAGTATCAAATTTCCACCCTATGCCGCGCCCAGCCAAACCGCTCAGCACGGCATTCATCATGCCAGTGAAGCTCTTACTCCAATCCGGATGGTCTGGCACTGCCACGTTACGCTGCGCGAGCCTCTCTTTGAGCTCTAACCAGCGACCGTGGTGCTCCGGCCTTCCCCTCATCTGGCCGGTCATGTTCTCTGTCCAATAGGCAACAACTCCTTCGCGCAATTGCTGGTCGAGGCACTTCGCTTCCTCCGCCTCGTAGTCGAAATAGTACGCACGCTGATTCTGCAGCTCTTTCTTGAGCTCACTGAACGGGACGATGGCCTCCTGCCATTTATCGCTGATGACGCCGCCGCTACAGGACGGGACACGATAGTGGCAGCGCAAGTGAAACCGCTTGGTTTCCTCCGAAATACGAACCGTTTCCTCGTCGGCCACAAACGCGTTAGAGTTGTTGGAGAAGAGCAGGTCGTCAGTGGTCATACGCCTGTAGTTTTCCGAGAATCTGGCCAATATCCAAATCAGATGCGCCCCCACATCGCGGTAAAACATCCGTCGGCCAACCACCACATCCAAAAAGGTGGTGGAGAGCTGCGCCTCAAAGGCAAAGCGGCCTTCGCTAGACGTTGCCTGCACGTCCGGCTTACGCCAAGCTTGGGGGGCGTTCAAAGCACTCCAATGCTTCTCTTGGGCGATTGTCTCCGTGTCGAACCCGGGATCCGCCCGCAGACTGCGCTCGATCAGCTGCTTGATCTTCTTGTGAGCTTCGCTTTCCCGCAGACCGCGATATTTCCTCGCACGAATCTCTTCTTCCGTTAATGAGCCTCGCGTCACCGCAGGACATGAACCATCCTCTGTCTTGTGACGAAAGAAGAAGCGCTTTTGCATGCTCGCGACGAGGTGCACCGGCGTCCCGCAGATTGCACAGACATACTGCGGCTGCTCCCTCTTCATTGCTTCGCGAATAAGACTGCGGGCTGCGATGAGATCGCCATACTGGTGGTCAGCGATGAACGCCGCAGCCTGGTGGATCTCCCCTGATACGAGATCGGTGATCTCCTTGATTTCGGGATCATCCACTGGTGTCGCGAGGGCACGCGCATCGATCGTGACGTCCTGACTGGGAGAAGTCATTGGCTGGATCGCCCAAGGCATGTAGACGAACGGAAAGTGATTTTGGCCGATTCCTCCCGGAATCACTCACAGAACTTATGGAGGCCAGGAATCCAACCTAGCACAAGAGCAGCCGCGGTGGACGATTTCCACAGGAGCAGGCTTGCCTTCATGTGGCGGGCCTTCCAACACAGCCTTGCTTTCGCAGCTATCGGTATCCCCGTTTGAGCTTGCGAGTCCAATTCGAACCAAGCGCTATATCGGCCTGGCCGCGAGAGGAGTAGGTCTCGGCACGTACCGTGCCAGCGCGGCCTATCCGCCCCCATTCCCGGAACAGCGTCTATCCACCAAACAACGTGGGTTGAACATCCAGCATGTAAAATCGCGATACGTTGCGGCGATCATCGATACAGGCGAGTATGATGGCGGTCATGCGGTTTTCCTCCGTTTATTGTTCTTGTTTGGCTATCCCGGCCGACGCCGCGGCACGTAGATAGCGGTGAATGGTCTCGCGCCTGACCGCGTACTCCCGCGCAAGAGCGGCTTTCTTCGCTCCCTCTCTGACCCTGCCCAGCAGCTGCTCGACCTGGTCAGGGGACAGTGCTCGGCGCCGCCCCTTATAGATGCCCCTTGCCTTCGCGATGGCAATCCCTTCACGCTGCCGCTCGCGGATCAGAGCCCGCTCGAACTCCGCGAACGAGCCCATAACGTTCAGCAATAGCTGGGACCCCAGAGGCTAGGGAGGCGTTAGTTGCGGGGAGGTGCAGCCACTGCTGGCATAACAAGACTACTTCTTTGATTTTCCTGGGTATTAGAGAATTCAAGGATACCCATCAACTCGCCGCGTAGCTCGGCATGGACCTCGCCACGTTTCTTGCCGGGAGTGAGTACGATCTCGCCGATGAGCGAGCGGAGCGCCTCGGCGGCCTCGCGTCCGCCATCCGGATCGGCGAGCGCCTCGGTGAACCGACCGACGTTCTTGCGATAGACGTTGGCGATGTTGGGATGCATGTCGGGAATGTCGGCGGGAGCCTCTGACAGGCGCTGTGTGATCTCCGCCTTCTGCCGTTCAAGCTCGTCGATCCGCGCCTTCATCGACGGCTGGTAGAGGCCGTCCTCGATCGCTGCGATGATGCCGGCAACGGCCCGCTCGATCTTCTGAAGCGCACGGTGGTCTGTTTCCGCCCGCGCCCGCCGGTCGTGGTTGAGGCGGTTCATCTCCTCGGCATAGGCACGCACCGCTTCTGCGACCGCCTCGGAGGAGACGAGGCGATCCTTCAGTCCCGCCAACACCCGCGCCTCGATCTTCTCGCGCATGATGGTGCGGTTGTTGGCGCAAGTTCCGCGACGATGATGGTTGAGGCAGCCATAACGATTCGGCGTCAGGATGCCGATCTTGCCGCGGCAGCAGCCACAGGTGAGAAGGCCGGAAAGGAGGGAGACGGGCCGGTTGGCGAGGTGCAGCCGCTTGGCCCTGCCCTCCCGCGTATTGGCCGGGTTGGGGCCAAAGAGTGCCGAGATTTGCTGCTGCCGCGCCCGCGCGGCCTGCCACAGTTCATCGTCCACGATCTTGAGATGCGGCACCTCGATCCTGATCCACTGGCTTTCCGGATTCGGCCGTGACACGCGCTTGCCAGTCGCTGGATCCTTGACGAAACGCTGCCTGTTCCAGACCAGGACTCCGGCATAGAGTTCGTTGTTGAGGATGCCGGTGCCGCGCGAGACGTGGCCTCGGATGCTGGTGTCGCCCCAGGCCCGGCCGAGCGGGCCGGGAATGCCGTCCTTGTTCAGTTCGACCGCGATGGCCTTCGGGCTCTTGCCGGCGGCAAAGGCGCGGAAGATGCGTCGGACAATCCTCGCTTCCTCCACGATGATCTCGCGATCGCCCCGGATCGGCTCACCGTTGGCGTCGAGCCCCTTCATGACGTTGTAGCCGTAGCAGAGGCCACCGCCGGCCTTGCCCTTCTCCACTCGGCCGCGCAAACCACGATGAGTCTTCAGGGCGAGGTCCTTGAGGAACAGGGCATTCATAGTGCCCTTGAGGCCAACGTGAAGCTCGCTGATCTCGCCTTCGGCCAGGGTGACGATGGAGACGCCCGCGAAGCGCAGATGCTTGAACAGCGTGGCGACATCCGCCTGGTCACGAGAAATCCGGTCCAGCGCCTCGCCCAACACGACATCGAACAGACCGCGTTGCGCATCCTGCAACAACAACTGGATACCGGGCCGCAGGATCATGCTCGCGCCCGAAATGGCGGCGTCGTGATAGGTGCTCGTGACCTTCCATCGCTCGCGCTTGGCGTGCTCTCGGCAGAGGCGAAACTGATCCTCGATCGAGCTTTCGCTCTGATTGTCGGACGAGTAGCGGGCGTAAAGCGCAACGCGGGGCATGACGGTCTCCGTTCTGTCTAATCCTTGCCGGCCTCGTCCTCCGCATCGTTCGTGGCTTGAGGCCTGTTATCATTGGCGGCGCTGAGCGCCGCGAACTGTTTCCGTGCAATCCGGCGTCCGATCAGCCGGGAAATGGTCAACGTCACCTGCTCCAACTGTCGCCGCGTCTTGTTATCCGCCTTGCTCGTTCCATCCTCCGGACCTTGATTGTCGTTGGCCGGTCTGATGTCGTCCAGCTCCAGTTCTGTGTCATCTGCCATGCCGTCGCTCGCCCGATTGGTGAAGTCAAACGAGCATCAAGCGGCGACGAATTCAGGAAGAGAAGACCAAAAATCCTGCCATCGTACGGGAGCGCGCAGATACTTACGAACGGCCGTTTTGGCGTAGATTTCGAACGCATCACACAGCCTGCAAAGCCTTCTGCACGGCCTTCGGGGCGCGCTCGATCGCGAGAAGATACACGCGTGTCGGCCCCTCCGGCTGTCGCGACCTTGCTCCGAATGGCATAGCGTATTGAGCGCTGAATCCGAAGCGAGCTGCGAACTCTTCCTGCGTCATGTCTAGGCGCACCCGGATTGCCTTCACGTTGATCTTGTTCTTCGTCCTTTTGTGGAGCCGAGATGTGGCACGATGGTCGTAGGTCGCAGATATCCGTTCCACCGCCTTCGTCTGGGGGTGCGTCGCGGTTCGACCAGGACTTCGTTTCCACATCCCGCTCGTAGGAAGACGCGCAATCGTTAGCGAGGATCAACAACACGATGCGGAATAGCGAGACCAACGGCCGCACAAATCGCGCGTTCAGTCGAGAGCAGCAGCAGCCGGTAGCCATCCTCCTCGTAAAGGGGGTACTGGCCAACTTCATAACACTCGCGCACATACTTTAACGCCGCGGCCGCTCCTTTGAGGCTTCCCGGCACGACTCCGGCGAGCTGACGCGAGGCCTTCATCTCAGCCCGACCGAGTGCGCCTTCAGCCGCGCAGAGGCCACTTAACTTGGCCTCCAGCTCGGCCCGCCTGCCGCAGGGCGCACCGCGCAGCTCGCGCTCGGCAGCATCCTGCTCGGCGAGCAGGCGCCCCAGTTCCTCAAAGACTCGGCGGTGGCCCTCGATGGCATCGAGGACCGGGTCGGGCGAGGTCGAAACGCCAACACTTTCAGCCTGTGAGGCCGTGATGACCCCGGCCAGGATGGCGCCGCCGCCGGTGACAAACTGCCGGCGCCGAACGGCCGGGCTGGCAGGAAAGATTGAACGACTCGTGGTATAGGCAGAATCAGCCTGAGACATGGCACTCTCCATGTTGAGGGTTAGGCTCGTGCAGGTGTCTTCAGCACCTGTGCGGGCCGCTTGCCTGGCCTGTAGCGGCCAGTGCCGCGAATCGAATCACGGCCGATTCGTTACGTCAATGGATATCCGGTTTTCACTCACGGCCAGGCCGTGTACCCATAAACCCTGCGGCGCGATGCGACTAAAGCAATGTCTGCTTTGTCCCTATAGCGACCGACTTCGTGCAGAACCGCAATATGTCGCGATGGGTCGATCGCGACGGCTTTGCCCGATCTCTGGCAGGTCCGGTCTACTCCCTCAGAGCCTCCATGCAGGCCATAGGCGGATTTCGTCGCGATGGGCCAAAAGCTGACTTCCGCAGACTGCGCGTGAAATTCGCCTTCGCGCCAACATTCGAAACGTGCTCTGAAGGATTCTTTATATGCCTTGTCCCTGCCGGTGATTAGGGACTGAGACCTTGTCCAGTCTCATTTCGAAAAGTACCCATATTCCGGAGACCTGTAGCTCGTCCGAAGGAAATGTTGGCGACGGGTGTTCCGGTCGAACTCCGCTGAATTGAACGTAGTTATCTCGATCTGCCAGATCAGCGCGAAGCGCCGGATCGACGTTGTAGGCGACGACGGCAACTTGATCGGCGACCTGTATTACAAATAAATCGACCTTGCCGCGCACCGTCTTCTTGATGAGCACCTTCCCGGTCCAATTACGCAGATTCCTTGGCATTTTCTCTTCCACACGACCATCGTAGCTGGACGAGTTGGTGAGAGTACTGTAGCTGCGGCCAGCGTTCCACGCACTCTGAAACGCTGCCTGGTCGGCTGGCACGGGCAGTGGACGGAGTTGAGGATTGAGATCGCATCCAGCTATCAACGAAGACAGCAAAATCCCAAAAAGGGCTCTCGGGCCAATAAATGTCATACGAGGCTCATAGGGTGCGTCAGAACTCCGGCGCCATCGGCCAAGGCCTCTAGGGGCATTCAGCGGAGTTGTCCGGAATACAAGTAAAGATTGCATGAATGCCAACGTCGCTGAACGAAGCTCACGTCGGCGCGGTGAACGGGACAGGAAGCCTTACGAAGCACATTTTGATAAGCCCGGTCGAGTTCATCGTCTTTGCGTTAGGGTTTGATAGGGTCGCTGTATCGCAATCAGCTCGAGGCCGATCCGGGCATCGTGATCAATCGCACCGGCAACAAAACCATGTCCGACGCCAATTCGGGTGCAGGTGCTGATGGACGTAACAACCTTCAACGCGTCAAGATCGGGTGTCCCCTTGACAACCCTGTCGACCCGAGCATCCATCACAGCCAAACGGCCGTATTTCTGAGAACTGATATCGGCCTCTCTGCCAACGATCGTCACCTCTACGATGACGGGCGCATCGAGCTCCGCAGGGATATGGTCGAAGAGCACGCCAGTCTGTGCGCTCGCCACCGCGCATGCCTCTGCTCGGTCGAATAAAAGACAAGCAATCAAGCAAAGCGCGCCGAGCCCTGTCATCTTCAATGTACGCATATTCGCACCCTGATCGCTAGTAATCGCGACACGATGCCAAGACTTCTCAAGGTCAGCAATGGGTCAAACACTGAGATTCTCATGCCGCGCAAATCTCTTGCACAACCTCGAATAACCGACATGGCATGGCCCTGACGGCCTTTCTCTGCGGGGCCATGGGCTGTTCTCCAAAATGGGGTGGCGCTATGGCCGGTGTAGCCCAGATAACAGGCAACTTACCGCAGCGCCGCAAGTCGGCAGCCTTGGGCCAGACACTGACGTTTCTCACTCTGGGAGGCGGACGAACAAGTACAATACCGTACGCGACCACCGGCCATTTGCCGAACTTTCCGATAAACGGTGCTTGCTGCGACCCCACGCGCAAACTCCAATATCGCCGGTCGAAATAGAATGTGTGGCACGGCGGGGATTGAGTTGATTTCGCTACGAATGCTTGTTGGTCTGGCTCTAATTGTGACCTTGCTCTTTGTCGCCGCAGGCGCGGCGACATCGCTCCTTGTAGCTCATGGCGCTGAAGAGATCGCTGGATCTGAGCCGTATTGCATCCAGATTTCTGACGGGGCCTCCGACTACCGGCCCGCACGCGTATGGTTCGACCTGTCGATCTTTAAAATGAGGGCCAGGCACGATGGTCTGCTCTACATGCAGCACCACGCGATCCTCGTTGTCGGCGAACCCTCCAATGTGCGCCTATATCACTGGTCGTATCTCCACCGCGTCTTCGAGCCGGGCGTAATAAACGGGCATATTGAGGGTCGGGGGCCGGCGATTACCTGCCTGCAGGTGCGTGACTTCGTGGGTAAGCGGCTGGCACTGATCCCCGTGTCGCCGGACAGCTATTACATCAGGTATTCTGGAGGTGAGACATATCTCATCCCAACCGTCTGGCAAGCAGAGTGGAGCGGCGGGTCAAGCCCGAGCTTGCTGCTTGCGACGACCGCTCCCGACTTCCAACCACTCGACCGCCGTCTGATGCCGGCGGAATTTGACAGCAACTCGGTCTTCGTCACGTGGGACCCCGAATGGATGCTAAGTCTAATGAAAGATCCGCCCGGCGGAGAAATTGTCGAGCAAAGTAGAGAGTTTGGTCTCGTGAAGACCAAAACCATCACGCATGGCAAGGACGGCAAGGAGTACGTCGGAAATGGCTATCTTGCTTATGATGACGGTCATGGCGTCAACACCACGATAATAGGCTGCGGCACGCCGTCCGAGGCTGTTCCGAAGTCCTGTCAGCACCGCTTCATCAACAAGGGCCGACACTTCTATTTCCGTCATCGGCCGGAGGACGTGCCCAATTGGCAGAGGATGCAGCAGCGTATCCTTGACTTGATGGCGTCGTTCGAGGTTCACCGCCGCTCGTAGCGAGATCAACCGAGCGGGTTGTCGGGGGATTCCAAGTTGGTGTCGAGGTCAGCTTCGGGTCAAAGACTGAAATTCTTATGCCGAGTGACTCTCTTCTGCACAACCTCGAATAACCGACATGGCATGGCCCTGACGGCCTTTCTCTGCCGGGCCATGGGCTGTCCTCCGAAATGGGGTGGCGCTTTGGCCGGTGTACCCCAGATAACAGGCGACTTGCCGCAGCGCCGCAAGTCGGCAGCCATGGGCCAATTCCGGAAGTCGAACGCCAACAAATAGCCCCTAGAAACGATGCGTTAATCGTGTCTCTTAGCCTCATGTGTCCACTGGGCGCCTGGCGGTTAAGTTGAAGCTGAGACATGGGCTTGACGCGTCGACTGGGCGCGTCTCTGAGCATCTTGCAGGGAAAGCATGACAGTATCCGTCGAGGCTCTAATCGAAGAAATACGACAGGCCTTCCCAGCACGGCGGCAGGGTCGGTTCCTTCCGCTGGTCAACAGCGCCCAAGGCGACGAGCCATTGCGGGTCATCGCGGCATTTGACGATAAGGATGACTGGACAACACTCGCGCCCGAATGGCTGGATAAGGTACCAAGCGGCCTCGGGTCAGCTTTGAGCTTTCTGACCGATGAAGCGATTTGCTTCTACATACCTGCCTACATTATTGCGGATATGACCACCCAGCTGCGGATGGTCGACCCAATCTTTGCACTCACTCACGGCTTTGCCCCCCGATCACACAACAAGAGAGCCAAGCCACAAAGCGAAAAGCTCGAGGCTGAATGTGCTCGCAATCGCTGGAGCTTGTTAGATCACCGCCAGGCTGTCGCGATCGTTCATTATCTTGAATGGCGAGCACTGCGAGATCGGCCAGATTACGGCTATATCGTGAATAATGCTATTGTCGAGGCACTAGGAACGTATTGGTATGATCGAGTGGCGAAGCCTCAAGGACGTTGACCATCTTACGTTATGGGTCACTTGCTGCCGTCCCGAACGAGCTAGCGTCACGGCCGGTGTACCTCGGATAGTTGCCGACTTGATGCAGCGCCGCAAGTCGGCAGCCTCCAGGGCCATTCAGGGTACGGTCCGGCGACCCGGTCACGTCCGCAATTCGCCCATAGCCGACCTTCCGGGTGGGGTGCATCGACGGCTGCTTCTTCCCCATCAGCGAAGTGGCGAGCCGCCGGGTTGAGGTCCGCTCTGGGGTGGTCAACGGACCAGAATTGCTCAGGTCGGATTTTCACATTTTGACCCAGAGCGGACAATAGCGAACGAGCTACTGGGATGCGCCTTCCACCAAAAGAGAAAAGAGATTCCATCCGCGTTGATATACGATCTCAGGTCCAGATGGCGCTGCTATCATTGTTTACGTTCGACACGTCTCTGAAGCTTCTTCGCTCCGAGCGGCACCGTCGCGGAGAAAGGGGGCAGTTGCGGGTCCGGAACGAGATTGTTGAAGTCGGCCAGGCAAGTAGCTTGCTGTGTCTTTGTGCCTGCGCGCATGAGCTTGCCATTAGCAGCGTAAACCAATCTGCCTCGCTGATCTCGGCCGGTCCACTCGGCTCCCGAAATTTCTTGGGTCGATCGATGTAAAGGTGCGAGATCGGTCTTTCTGGCAAAACTCGTGTCAGACGCAATAAAGCTGACATTGATCCCGGTACCCGGATGATTTGGATGTGCTGCTACCGGGTAAAATCTGAGGACAACGCTTCGATTATCTGTAAATCGTCCTCCGCCGCCATACGTTGTTCCCTGGGGCCACAGGCCAAGAGCATGAAGCCACGGACTCCTGCTGATCGAGCTCCATGCATCGGTGTAGTCCGTTCTCAGGCCACGACCTTTGTGGATGAACGACAGCAGCAATTCGCCATCAGGCGAAAGATCACATTTTTCTGGATAGATGCGCCCTTTCAGCCAGGCGCCCGGATAGAACTTATCGCCCTTGGTGTCCCAGCGAATGATATGAAACCAGTCCGACGGACCCCGACGGAAGATGACGGCTTCATGTGCTTCACGCGCAAATATCACAAAAAGACGAGGGGCGACTTTCTTCTGAACCACATTTGCACCCGCAGGCAGAGATCGAAGTCAAATCCCTATGGAGTTGCTCAATGCCGCGAGGAGTATCAAAGTGGCACTATCTTGTGAATACGCCCAATCGGCGCTGGTCCTCAAGGCCTTAAGAGACTGTGAATGTCCGCTTATGGTCGATTCCGTTGAAAAAGTAGGCTGTAGTTTCGTCGTGAACGACTGCCGTTTATCGGATGAGTTGGCTTGGTGGGGGTCACGCGGGCGTCGGTGCGGGCATCGGGATCAGCTTGGCCATTTTGCGAAGGTTCTGAGCGGCTGCAGCGAGGATGAACTCGTCGCGTGCGCCGTTCGGCCCTCTTAGTCGCAGGCGATCGAGCTTGAGAATGCGCTTGAGATGCGCGAACAGCATCTCGATCTTCTTGCGGAGCCGGCGTGAAGTGCGGCCTTCCCGTGAGCTTGCGATCTCGCGTGCCATGTCGCGAGCGCCCTCGTAGACCGAGCGCGGCACTTTTCGGGCCGGGGTGTTGGGGCAACACCTGCTTCTGAGAGAGTATGCTTGGCAATCGTGCTTGCTCGCACGGTAGAGGACCGTCGTATCGTTGTTCACCAGCGTCCCTGTAGTGGTGAGGGTTTTGCCAGCGGGGCAGCGATAGACGTCCCTGCTATGGTCGTAGGTGAAGGCCTCACGCGAGAAGGTCCCGTCGGTGCGGGCCGACTTGTCGAAGACGGTCACGTGCGGC
>NZ_JAUHIU010000038.1:0-17891 GCF_032381555.1 Bradyrhizobium sp. SZCCHNPS1003 | reverse complement strand
GGTACCTGCCGCCTGCATTTTTTTCGCAGGCGGGCCATGGGTGAGGCCTTCACCCGGCATTCCCTGCGCCCTCTGCATTTTGCAAGGGCCACGATGATCGCAGACCTCGGGCGTCCGTGCCGCGAGAACGAGACCGTGTGTCGATCGTTGTTTGAGCCGTGTATCCGCCCCATCCACCGCCGTCGTCCCGGCGCCGATCCGGGGCCCATACGCCGCGGCGGACGTGACGTGCGAGGAACTAACGGCTGGCCTGCCTCAAACCACTGCCTGGGGTTATGGGTCCCGGCGCAAGGCCGGGACGACAGCGGTGTGTGTGGATGCGGCTTGCGTAGCCACCATCGTCATTGCGTGGAGCGAAGCGACGAAGCAATCCGGGGTCACGATCGCCACTCTGATCGTTTCGCTGCGCTCGCGATGACGAACGCACGGAGGAATTCCGGCACCTCAATAGCCCAGCGCACAGCCGTCCTTGCGCGGGTCGGAGCCGCCGGTGAGCGTGCCCTTGTCCCAGTCGATCCAGATCGCCTGACCGCCGCCGAGCGGCGACACCACCTTGGCGGTCTTGTGGCCGATCTTCTGCAGGCCCTCGACCACCTCGGCCGGCACGCCGTCCTCGAGCTGATAGACGCCCTCGTAGTGCAGACCGCGCGCCATATCGATCGCTTCCTGCACGTCGCAGCCATAGTCGAGGATGTTGGTCAGCACGTGGGTCTGGCCGACCGGCTGATACTGGCCGCCCATGACGCCGTACGACATCTGGGCGCGGCCGGCCTTGGTGGCGAGCGCCGGGATGATCGTGTGCAGCGGACGCTTGCCCGGGCCGATGCAGTTCGGATGGCCCGGCTGGATGCGGAAGCCGCCGGCGCGGTTCTGCAGCAGCACGCCGGTCTCGTTGGAGACGATGGCCGAGCCGAACGAATGCGCGATCGAATTGATGAAGGAGCAGACGTTGCGGTCGCGGTCGACGACCGTGATGTAGACTGTCTCCGGATTCATAGGCGGCGCGACGTTCGGCAGGTCGAGCAGCTTGTCGAGGCTAATCTGCGAGATGTACTCGTCGGCGAACTCCTTGGCGAGGATGCTGGCGACCTCGGTCGTCATGTGCGCGGGATCGCCGATGTGCTGCTCGCGCATCATGTAGGCGATACGGGCGGCCTCGGCCTCGAGGTGGAAGCGCTCGACGCTAAGCGGATCGATGCGCGTGAGGTCGAAGCGCGAGAGGATGTTGAGCATCACCAGCATGGTGATGCCCGGGCCGTTCGGCGGGCACTGCCAGACGTCGTAGTCCTTGTAGGTGGTGCCGATCGGCGAGGTCACCTCGGTCTGGTGGTTGGCGAAATCCTCCAAGGTGTGCAGGCCACCGATGCCACGCAGCGTCTGCACCATGTCCTCGGCGACCGCGCCGGTGTAGAAGCCCTTCGGCCCGTCCTTGGCGATGACGCGCAGGGTCTGCGCCAGCTCCGGCTGGCGGATCACGTCACCCACGGCAGCCGCCTTGCCATGCGGCAGAAAGTAGCGCGCGGTGTTGGTGCCGTTCTTGAGCTTCTCGAACTGGTTGTTCCAGTCGAACGCGACACGCGGCGCCACCACATAGCCGTCCTCCGCGGCGCGGATCGCGGGCTGCAGCAGCCGGTCGAGCCCGAGCCGGCCGTGGTCGCGCAGGATGCGGTCCCAGGCATCGATCGCGCCGGGCACGGAGACGGCATGAGCCGAGGTCAGAGGGACCGAATGGATCTTGCGCTCGAGAAACCAGTCCACGGTCGCGGCGGCGGGCGCCCGGCCCGAGCCGTTATAGGCCATGATCCGGCCTTCGCCCCTGGGCTGGACCAAGGCGAAGCAGTCGCCGCCGATGCCGGTCGATTGCGGCTCGATCACCCCGAGCAGAGCGCAGGCCGCCACCGCCGCGTCGGCTGCGGTGCCGCCGGCCCGCAGCACCTCGATCCCGGCCAGCGCGGCCTGCGGGTGCGAGGTGGCGATCATTCCGTTCTGGGCGTGGACCGTCGACCTGCCGGGGAATTGGAAGCTTCTCATCGTTGCTCGCTGCGTGATCGTTTGGTGGCTGGAATGCCAGTGCTGACCGGCTACATCGCACATTCCTTCCAGGCTCGGCAATGCCCGGGGATACCAGCTTTTCTATGGTCAGCTCTGCTGGTAAACGGCCGCATGCCCCTCGCCGTCGCCGCCTTCTATCAGTTCGTCGCCCTGCCGGATTTTCGCGACCTGCGCGCGCCGCTCCACGCCTTTTGCGCCGAGCGCGGCATCAAGGGCAGCGTCCTGCTGGCCGAGGAGGGCATCAACGGCACCGTGGCCGGGACCGAACCGGCAATTGCTGCTCTGGTAGGCGAGTTTCGCGACGGAACGCTGTTCGCCGGCCGGCTGGACAGTCTGGAGCTGAAATACTCGCGCGCCACGGCCATGCCGTTCCGGCGCCTCAAGGTGCGGCTGAAGCGGGAGATCGTCACGCTCGGCGATCCCGCCGCCAATCCGACCCGGCAGGTCGGGACCTATATCAGTCCCGCCGATTGGAACGCGCTGATCGCCGCGCCGGATACCGTCGTGCTCGACACAAGGAATGCGTTCGAGGTGGCGATGGGGACGTTCGAAGGCGCGGTCGATCCAGGCCTGCAGAGCTTCGGGCAGTTCAAGGATTTTGCGGAACGCGCACTCGATCCTGCGAGGCACAAGCGGATCGCGATGTTCTGCACCGGCGGCATCCGCTGCGAGAAGGCGAGCGCGCTGCTGCTGGCGCGCGGCTTTTCCGAGGTCTACCACCTCAAGGGCGGCATCCTGAAGTATCTCGAGGAGATCCCGGAAGCCGAGAGCCGCTGGCGCGGCGGCTGCTTCGTGTTCGACGAACGCGTCGCGCTCGGCCACGGTCTGCGGGAGCACAGCGCGGCTACGATCAAGGCAGTTCCGGAGGGCGCACGCGATGAGCAGCTCTGATCCATCCAACGCGGAGCTCGGCGAGCGAATCGACACGCTGGAGATGCGCCTCACCTTCCAGGACGACACGATCGAGACGCTGAACCAGACCATCACCGCGCAGTGGCGCGAGATCGATGCGCTGAAGCGCAAGATCGCCCTGCTGGTCGAGCGGCTCGAGGACGCGCAAAGCAATGCCGAGGGGCCGCGCAATGAGCAGCCGCCGCACTACTGATCGTGCGGCGATCTCAGGCCGGGACGGTCGCCGGCGCCTTGCCGGCGGGCAGATCGATCACCTCTCCGGCCATGATCAGGCGGTCGCGGCCGGCGTCCTTCGCGGCATAGAGCGCGCGGTCGGCCGCCTCGATCAACGAGGCCGGGCCGGCCGATCGCTCGAAGCCCGGCCGGCACACTGCGCCACCGATGCTCGCGGTGACGATGCCCGCCGGGTTGTGATCGTGGACGATGCGGGCCTCGTGCAGTGCCCGCCTGATCCGCTCGCCGAGCCTGGCGCAGCCCCCGGCATCGGTGTTCGGCAGCAGGATGGCGAACTCCTCGCCGCCGTAGCGGGCCGCCAGATCCGAGCTGCGCTGCGCCTCGTCGGCGAGAATGCCGGCCACGGTGTGCAGGCATTCGTCGCCGGCCGGGTGACCATAGGCGTCGTTGAAGGCCTTGAAGTGGTCGATGTCGATCATCAGCAGCGCCAGCGAAGTCTTGTCGCGGTAGGCCCTGCCCCACTCCTCCAGCAGCCGCTCGTCGAACCGGCGGCGGTTGGCGAGCCCGGTGAGACCGTCCTCGATCGCAAGCGTCTCGAGCCGTCCTTGCAGCGTCTTCTGCTGCGTCACGTCGCGGGTGACGGCGACGAAGCCGTCGAGCGCGCCGTCCGGCTGACGGGTGGCGCGGATCGTGGCCTCGACCCAGATCTCCGACTTGTCGCGGCGGCGCATGCGATAGGTTGCGCGTGCTTCGTCGACGGCCCCCCTCCTGAGCTGATCGAGGATCTCCTGCAACTGCGGGCGATCCAGCGGATGCACGCCGGAGAGCGCGCGCTTGCCCAGGAGCTGCGACGGGTGCCAGCCCAGCACGCGCATGGTCGAGGGCGAGACGTAGCCGATGCAGTCGTCCAGTTCGATCCGCGTCACGATGTCGCTGGAGCCTTCGGCGAGCAGCCGGAAGTTCTCCTCCTTTGCCGCCAGCGCCGCGGCAAGCTGCTGCCGCTGCAGCAACTGCTTCGCGAGGAAGATGCCGATCGCAATGACGAGCGCGACCAGACAGACCAGCACCGTGAGCCGAATCAGCGCATCACGCTTCCATTCGGCCAAGACCTCCGCCTCCGTGCGCGTCACCAGAATGAGGAACGGATAGCGCTGCGCGTGCTGATAGAACCGATGCGTTCGGATGTTTCGCCGAGCCTTCGGAACTGTAACGGCCCCGACGCCGGATGATAGGGGATCGCTTCCAGTACCGGGCGCCCGACCGTCTGCGGGTCCGGTTCCGCATTGTCGGCGAGGACGGCTCCGTCACGGCTCATCAGGCTGATCGTCCCCTGACGGCCGACGGCAAACTGACGGTAGAACCGAGCGAAATAGGCAACGTCGACGGTTGCCAGCACGACGCCGCCGAACCGGCCATCCGCGTGATTCCAGCGCCTCGACAGGGTGATGACCCATTGACCGCCGGCCCTGCTCTGCACCGGACGACCGATCAGCAGCGAGCGATCGGCCGAAATCCTGTGGTGTGCGAAGTAGTCACGATCGGCATTGTTGTAGTTGGTGAGCGTGACGTCCTCGGTGGTGGCAAGCCAGTCGCCGTTTTCGCCATAGGCGAAGATGCCCCGGATGCGGCCGAGATTGGCCTTCCTCGTCTTCAGGATCGTCTGCAGTCGGGCGATCGCACCGGGCTTGCCGTCATCGGTCTCGAGCGCGGCGACGACGCCGCGCAACAGCGAATCCGCAAGCTCGAAGGTATCCTCGACGTGCTGGGTGAGCGAGTGAGCGAGGTTGCCGAGATCGGTTTCGGCATTGCGTACCTCCGCCTGTCGGGACGTCCATTCGCCCCAGACGCTGTAAGCGAGAATCGCGACCGACACGAGCGCAAGCACGCCAGCCGCCCACATCGGCAGGCGGCTTCGATCAACTCTGGTCGCACCAACGTCCATTCCGCGGGACTCTCCGGACGCCGGGAGAGTCCCATGGACATCTTATCTAACCCTGAAATGCGGCGGGTCCGAAGGCGTCCGCAGCGCCCCGTAAGATTACGGCATCTCCCGTACGACTACGGACAAACAGCGGCGGCGCCGCGGTCAAGGCGGGCGTTCGGCCTGTTAGTTCAGCGAACGAACACCGATCGCACCTTGTCCCAAAGCGATGGCGAATGGTCTCGGTCAACGTCAGCATCGTCCTTCACACGGGTCGTCGAGGGCTGCTGCAGGCTCACCGGATCCGAGGCCGGAAACGTGTCCATCAGTCCCTTGTCGAGCTGCGTTGCAGTCTTGCGGTCGAGACGCGCGGCTTCGCGGGGATCGACGGCGTGCTTGTCGTGCGGCGCAGGATTGAATTTCTCGGCCATGACCAATCTCCCTTTAGGACGACAACGCAGGGGCGAAGGACGTGTTCCCCTCGATGTGACGCCCTGCGACTGCGGGGACGCTCGCATCTCCCGCGACGCCCGAGCGGATATGACCTTGGCCGGAACCGCTTGGGCATGTATCACGGACGGTAAACTGTTCCCGAAGGTTGCGGAGCCCGAGCGTGAGTGAGACTGCCGTGAACAAGCCTTTCATCGACGTGCTGGCCGGTCAGCGGCAGAGCGGACCGCCGATCTGGATGATGCGGCAGGCCGGCCGCTATTTGCCGGAGTACCGCGAGGTCCGCGCCAAGGCCGGCGGCTTTCTCGATCTCTGCTTCAATCCTGAGCTCGCGGCCGAAGTCACGCTGCAGCCGATCCGGCGCTTCGGCTTCGATGCGGCGATCATCTTTTCGGACATTCTGGTGATCCCGCATGCGCTCGGCCGCAGCGTCCGCTTCGAGGTCGGTGAAGGCCCGCGGCTCGACCCGCTCGATACGCCGGAGAAGATCGCGACGCTGTCGGCGAAGGCAGACCTGTCGACGCTGGAAGCGGTGTTCGAGGCGCTGCGCCGTGTGCGGGCCGAACTGGCACCGAGCACCGCCCTGATCGGCTTTTGCGGCGCCCCTTGGACGGTCGCGACCTACATGGTCGCGGGCCAAGGCACACCTGATCAGGCGCCGGCGCGGCTGCTCGCCTATCGGCATCCCGATGCGTTCGGCAGAATCATCGATGCGCTGGTCGACAGCTCGATCGCCTATCTCTTGAAGCAGCTGGAGGCCGGTGCCGACGCGCTGCAGATCTTCGACACCTGGGCCGGGGTGCTGTCACCGCGCGAGTTCGCGCGCTGGTCGGTCGCGCCGACGCGACGCATCGTCGAGGGCGTGCGCAAGGCGCGGCCCGACGCCAGGATCATCGGCTTTCCGCGCGGCGCCGGCGCGCTGTTGCCGGGCTACGTCGCCGAAACCGGAATCGATGCGGTCAGCATCGACTGGACGGCGGAGCCCGCCTTTATCCGCGAACGGGTGCAGAGCAAGGTGGCCGTTCAGGGCAATCTCGATCCGCTGGCGCTGATCACCGGTGGCGCGGCGCTCGACCAGGCGGTCGACGACGTGCTGGCGAGCTATGCCGGGGGACGTCACATCTTCAATCTCGGCCACGGCATCCTGCCGGAGACGCCGATCGCCCATGTCGAGCAGATGCTGGCGCGCGTCCGCGCCTACAGGGGATGACCGATCAACGCGGCCGGCTGCGCTCGATCAGCTCGGCCGCGCCGTTGGCAAGCAGCTCGAGCCCGACCGCACGGCCGAGCTCGCGCGGACGATCCGCCGGCGCGGAGCGTTGCGCCTCGATGAAGCGGCCGCCGTCCTCGTCGAGCACCGAGGCGGTCAGCGTCAACTGTCCGCCGTCGATGGTCGAAAAGCCTGCGATCGGCGAGTTGCAATGGCCGTTGAGCACCCAAAGCACCTCGCGCTCGGCGTCGGCGCAGGTCCGCGCCGCCGCATCGTCGATGGTCGCCAGGATGCGCCGGGTTTCCCAATCCGACGCGGGGCACTCGACGGCGACGATGCCCTGCCCGACCGCCGGCAGCATGTCGGCGACCGGAAACTCGTAGGAGGCGCGGTCGGACAAGCCGACCCGCTCCAGCCCGGAGCGCGCCATGATCAGGGCGTCGGCCGGCCCCACGGCGCCGCCGTCCGGCAGCCGCTGCAGCTCGCCATTGTCGAGCTTGCGGATGCGGGTGTCGGCCGCGCCGCGGAAATGGATCAGCTCGGCCTGCGGAAACAGCCGCCGCGCATAGGCGGCCCGGCGCACGGCATTGGTGCCGATCTTGAAGCCCCGGCCGCCATCCTTGCGAAATTCGTCGAGCGACAGCCCGCGCCGCAGCACCAGTACGTCGCCCGGCGGATCGCGCGACAGCAGCGCTGCGATGACGAGACCGGGCGTCTCCTCGTTGCCCGGCATGTCCTTCAGCGAGTGCATCGCTGCATGCAGCCGGCGGTCCAGCATGGCACGGCGGATCTCGGCCACGAACGCCCCACCCTTGCCGCCATGCGAGAGCAGCTTGCTGGTCTGGTCGGAATCGCCCGTCGTCTCGAATTTGACGATCTCGATGTCGAGCGACGGAATCGCAGCCTGCAGCCGGCGGGCGATCTCCTCCGTCTGCGCCAAGGCCATCGTGCTCTTGCGGGTGCCGATCCGGAAACGTGTCACGAACTCATTCCTGCGTCAGCGCGCGTCCTGCAAGATCATGTCGGAGGCCTTCTCCGCGATCATGATGACCGGCGCGTTGGTGTTGCCCGAAACCAGATCCGGCATGATCGAGGCATCGACCACGCGCAGGCCGTCGACGCCGCGCACGCGCAGGCGTTGATCGACCACGGCGACCGCATCGGTCCCCATCCGACAGGTCGAGGTCGGATGGTAGATCGTGCTGCCGGTCTGCCGGCAATAGGCCAGGATGTCGTCATCGCTCACGATCTTGGACCCGGGATAGGCTTCATCCGAGACATACGGCTTCAGCGCCGGTGCCGCCAGGATTTTCCGCAGGATCCGGAGACCCTCGATGTTGGCCCGCCGGTCGGTTTCACTGGCGAGATAATTGATGCGGATTTCCGGCGGCACCGTCGGATCCGCGCTCCTGATCCGCAGCGAACCTCGGCTTTCGGGCCTGAGCTGGCAGACCGAGGCGGTGAAGCCGGAGAAGGTGTGCAGCTTCTCGCCCATCTTGTCGGTCGAGAACGGGATGAAGTGGATCTGGATGTCCGGGCTCGCAAGCCGCGGATCGGTCTTGAAGAACGCGCCGGCTGTACCCGCCGCGATCGTCAGCGGACCGTTGCGGAAGGCCGCATAGCGTGCGCCGGCCAGCACCTTGCGCACGGGGTTGTTGACGATGTCGTTGAGCGTGATGCGCTGGCTGCAGCGCATCACGATGCGGACCTGCAGATGGTCCTGCAGGTCACTCCCGACACCGGGCGCATCAAGAACCACGTCGAGGCCGTGCTGCTTCAGCAGCTCGCCCGGACCGACCCCGGACAACTGCAGCAGTTGCGGCGAGTTGTAGGCGCCGCTCGACACCAGGATTTCCTTGCGAGCGCGCGCCGTCCGCGTTCGGCCACGCTGGCTGAACGTCACGCCGCACGCCCGGCGTCCCTCGAACAGGATGCGCTGGGCCAGCGCGTCGGTCTCGACGTGGAGGTTGCTGCGGCCGAGCGCCGGCCGCAGGTAGGAGACTGCGCTGCTGGCGCGCCGGCCATGGCGTGTGGTGGTCTGGAAGAAGCCCGCGCCCTCCTGGCTCTGGCCGTTGAAGTCGCCATTGAAGGGCAAACCGGCCTCGACCGCCGCCTTCACGAACGCCTCGGACAACGGGTCCTCGTGTCGCCAGTCGGACACCGGCAGCGGGCCATCGACGCCATGATAGTCGTCGCCGCCGCGGGACTGATTTTCCGCCCGCTTGAAATAGGGCAGCACGTCGTCATAGCCCCAGCCGACATTGCCGCGCTGGCGCCAGCGGTCGTAATCCTCGTGCTGGCCGCGCACATAGAGCAGGCCGTTGATCGAGCTGGAGCCGCCGAGCACCTTGCCGCGCGGCTGGAACACGGAGCGGCCGTCGAGCCCGGGCTCCGGCTCGGTCTGGTACATCCAGTTGACGGATTTTTCCTTGAACAGCTTGCCGTAGCCGAGCGGAATGTGGATCCAGATGTTGCTGTCCTTCGGGCCGGCCTCGAGCAGCAGCACCGTGTGCTTGCCGTCGCTGCTGAGCCTGTTGGCGAGAACGCAGCCGGCCGATCCGGCACCGACCACGACGTAGTCGAACTCCATGTCCGCCTCACGCAACGCCACGCTGCCTTCCATCGCTTCCCCACCGGCCTTGTTGTTCTTTCATCCTCGATGATACCAAAACGCAAGGACATGCAAGCGGCAAATCAGCAGGTCTGGTCGGCCATCCCAGTCATTGCTGCCTAAGCAGGCGCGCGGCGTGCCGCGCGATCATCATTTCCTCATTGGTATTGACCACGCGCACGCGCACCCGCGACCGGTCCGAAGAGATCAAGGAATGGCTCGCACGATTGCGGCCGTCGTCCAACGCGATCCCGAGCCATTCGAAGCCTTCGCAGACGCGCTGGCGAATGCGCCATGCGTGCTCGCCGATGCCGCCGCAGAACACCACCGCGTCGATGCCCGAGAGGATCGCGGCCATGGCGCCGAGCTCGCGCCTGATGCGGTCGACAAAGTAGTCGATCGCCTGCCGAGCTTCCGGCGTGCCGGCTGCCTCCAATTCGCGCATGTCCTGCGACAGTCCCGACAATCCCTTGAGGCCCGAATGATTGTAGAGGAGATCGGTGACCGCCTCGGCGGTCATCCGCTTCTCCTGAAGCAGATAGAGGACGACGCCAGGGTCCAGCTGACCGCAGCGCGTGCCCATCGGCAGACCGTCGAGCGCCGTGAATCCCATCGACGAACCGATGCTCTGCCCATCCCGGATCGCACACATCGAGGCGCCGTTGCCGAGATGCATCACGACCACCCGGCCCTTCTCGTCGAGCGGAGCGATCTCCTTCAGTCGCGAAACGACGTATTCATAGGACAGGCCGTGAAAACCGTAGCGGCGGACGCCTTGATCATAGAGCTCACGCGGCAAGGCGTAGGTGTCATTGACCCAGGGGTGCGAGCGATGGAACGCGGTGTCGAAACATGCGACCTGCACGGCATCGGGAAAGGCGCGATGCGCGGCGCGGACGCCGGAGAGATTGTGAGGCTGGTGCAATGGTGCCAGCGGAATGAGCTTTTGCAGATCATTCAGAACATCGTCATTGACGACGATCGGCTGCGTGAAAGCGAGCCCGCCATGGACGACGCGATGACCGACGGCGTCGACTTCGGTGCGGCCGATGGCGCGTTGCAGTACCTCGAGCACGACGCCGAGAGCCGCCTCGTGATCGGTGGCGCTCGCGGCATCGAGCCGTTCGTCAGCCAGCGCACCGTCCCTCAGCTTTGCTTCGAGATGCGGCGCCGCACCGCCGAGCCCTTCGATCTGGCCATGCACGGCCTCGACAAGGGCGGCATCTTCCTCGAACAAGGCGAACTTGATCGAGGATGAGCCGGAGTTGAGGGTCAGGATGTGTTGCATCGATGATGCCGCCTCGTGGAGAATGATGAACTGATAAACCGCAGAAAATACGAACTATTTCCGTGACGATCCGAAGACGAATAAAACGCTAGGTTGCATTCTGCCCTGAGCTTACTGCCTGCTATCATATCAAAGGTTGAGTCGGACCCGCGGGAGAGCATTGCGTGAATATGCCTCGACATCTCCTGCCGACCACCGTGGTCGGAAGCTACCCGCAGCCGGATTGGCTGGTCGATCGCGCAATGCTGTCAAAGTCCGTTCCCCGCATTCGCATGCAGGGCATGTGGCGCATCCCCCGGCCGCTGCTCGACGACGCCCAGGACGATGCGACCATTGTCGCGATCCACGACATGGAACAGGCCGGGATCGACATCGTGTCGGATGGCGAGATCCGGCGCGAAAGCTACTCCAACCGGTTCGCGACTGCGCTCGACGGCGTCGATGCCGACAATCCCGCCATCATCATCTCGCCGTCCGGGATCAAGACGCCGGTGCCGCGCGTCGTCGGCCCGATCCGGCGGACACAGCCGGTCGAGCTGCGTGACATGGAGTTCCTCCGCCGTAACACCAAGCATGCCGCCAAGATCACCCTGCCCGGCCGTTCACATTGAGCCAGCAAGCCCAGGACGACTTCTACCGTGACGACGAGGCGCTCGCGATGGCCTTCGCCGACGTCGTCAATGCCGAGGCCCGCGACCTGCAACGCGCCGGCGCCGACGTCATCCAGCTCGACGAGCCCTGGGTCCGCAACAATCCGCAGGCGGCGCGGCGCTATGCCGTCAAGGCGATCAACCGGGCGCTCGATCATATTACGGTGCCCACCATCGTTCACGTCTGCTTCGGTTATGCCGCCATCGTGCCGGGCTCCAGCAAGCCGAGCGGATATGCGTTCCTGGCCGAGCTTGCCGATTGCCACGCCGCGCAGATCGCGATCGAGGCGGCGCAGCCGCGACTCGACCTCGGCATTCTCAAAGATCTCTCGACCAAGACCATCGTGCTCGGCGTCCTCGATCTCGGCGATCCCGAGGTCGAGCCCGTCGCGGTCGTCGCCGAGCGCATCCGCAACGGCCTCAAAGTGGTGGCGCCGGAGCGGCTGGTGGTGGCGCCGGACTGTGGCATGAAATATCTGCCGCGTGCGACCGCCTTCGGGAAATTGAAGGCGATGTGTGGGGCGGCGGCGCGGGTGCGCGAAGAGCTCGCCTGAAAGCCCAATGTGGCAGATGCGGCGCATGTCGGGCGCGACGCTCCACGATGGCGCCACCCTGCAAACCCATTTCCGGAATAAGGCAGCCGGCGAGCGCGAGGGGTCGGCTGGCCCGATCTCGTCGCAAGGGAGGCTCCGATGGCCGTCTGCATCACGTCGAGACATGTCGCCGGTGCGATCGGCATGCTTGCCGGCGCAGCGTTGAGCGGGACCGCGATGGCCGATCCGCTCGACGACATCATGGGCGGCCTGATGCGCGACGCGCGCAGCTCGTTTGCGCGGATGGTGCCGATCGGGCTCGTACCGACCATGCCATCGCTCCAGCCCCCTCCCATCCAGCAGCCAATGGCACTCCCACCATCCTCTCCGCCCGCGCTCCCGCCACAGGCTCAAACCGTCAAGCCGCAGGCCGCGGCGAAACCACTGCGCCCCCGGCCGCCGCTCAGTCCCGCTGCGGCGACGCTGGCGGCTGCCCATGCTGCCGAGGCGGTCGCCGACGCCAATCTCGATGCGGCGCTGGCGGCCAACGAGAAGGCCATTTCCGACCGCTACGCGGCGGAGGCGCTGGCGAAGGCCAATCCCACCGCTACCAACATCGCGGCGGCCAAGGCCGCGGCCGAGGCCGCCTACATCGCGGAGGCCAACCTCACCGACGCGCTGCTCGCCGACAAGGACGCCGACGCGCGCCTCAAGGCGGCGCGGGCCGCTCTTGCCGCGGAGCAGAGCGGCCGGAGACCGGCCGCCAAGCCGCAGGAAGCGATGCCGGTCAGCCTCGCCGACAAGTAGCCGGCATCGCGCTCACAGCGCGTCGGCTCGTTCCATCGTATCGATCGTGACCACGCCATGGGCGCGCGACACGCAGGCGCAGAGCTTGCGGTTGTCGTGCTTCTGCTCGGCGCTGAAGAACACGTCGCGATGATCGATCTCGCCCTCGACCTCGACCACGTCGACCGCGCAGACGCCGCACTCGCCGCGCCGGCAATCCGCCATGACCTCATGGCCGGCGACATTCAGCACGTCGAGCATCGAGCGGTCGCGCGGCACCACGATTTCCTCGCCGCTGCCACGCAGCCGGACCTTGAACGGCTCGGTCGACAGCCGGCCGCTCGATCCGAACGTCTCATAGCTGAGATCGGCCGGCGCGCGGCCGCACGCCGCCCACGCGCTGCGCGCGGCATCCAGCATCCGCATCGGTCCGCAGAACAGCACGGCTGCTCCGGACGGCAGACCCGAAAACAGACCGGGCAGGTCCAGCCGCTGCGACTGGTCTGCGGCATACACCGCGAGCCGGTCGCCGAGCAGCGCCGAGAGCTCATCGACATAGGCCGCCTCGCCCTGCGATCGCACTGCGTAGTGCAACGAGACGTTCGGCGTCTTGCGGAGCAGCGCGTGCGCGGCCCCAACCAGCGGCGTGATGCCGATGCCGCCGGCCACCAGACAATAATGCGGCCGCTGCCAGTCGACCTGCAGCAGCGAGGTCGGGCTCGCCACATCCAGCCGCGCACCGGGCTGCAGCGACCACAGATAGCGCGACCCGCCGCGGGAATCCTCGGCGAAGCGCACGGCGATCCGGTAGCCACGCAGATCCGCCTCGCCGACCAGCGAATAGGAGCGGACATCGGGCTGGCCGGCGGCGAGAACGCCGACCTTGATGTGGCTGCCAACCGCATAGGGCGCGCAGACATAGCCGTCGGGCCGCAGAATGAATTCGCGGATGCCCGGCGCGAGGTCGCGTGTCGAGACCAGGGTCGCAGGCGACCAATTGTCCTGGAAACGCATGATCGCCTCCTCAGCCGTTGGTCTGCGTCTTGATCAGCACCGCCGCCGGCACCAGGTCCATCGGACCACGCGCCTTCACGGCCAGCCGCAGGTTGCGGGCGGCAAGCCGGGCATGCTCGCGCATGATCCCCTCGGCGCGCGCGCCCTCGCGGTTCTCGATCGCGTCGATGACGATGCGGTGATGCTCCTGCGCGACCACCAGGATGTGACGCGCCTCGGGGAGCGCCGATTGCGCCATCACGAAGCCGCTCGGCGAGGCGAACGGCAGCGCGCTGGCGCGGTCGACCTGACGGATCACGGGCGGACTGCGCGACAATTCGGCCAGCAAGGCATGAAAGCGCGCATTCAGCGCCACATAGGCCGAGAACCCATCGAACGAGAGCTCGGCGGGCGCGATGAGCTCGTCGATCTGGGCGAGGCATTCGCGCATCGGCTCGGTGTCGCGCACGGACACGCCGCGCTCGGCGGCGAGCCGCGCCGCCAGTCCTTCCATCGTGCCGCGCACCTCGATGGAGTCGAGCACGTCACGCTCGGAGAACGACTTCACCATGAAGCCGCCGGACGGAATGGCCTCGAGCAGCCCCTCCTCCTCCAGCCGCACCAGCGCCATCCGCACCGGCGTGCGCGAGACGCCGGCGGCCTCGACCGCCTGCAGCTCGGAGATGCGCTCGCCAGGGCGCAAGCCGCCGGTGAGAATCAGGTCGCGCAAAGTGAGCTGCGCACGGACGGTCTGCGAGATCGAGCGCTCGCTGTCACGCTCAGCCATTCCATTTACTCCGCGGCTTCGCGCAGCGGCGTTTCGCGCGCGATCATCCGATCGATGATCCGTCGTGCCCACATTGCGCCTGCATCGATGTTGAGGTTGTAGAAAACGCGTCCTGGATTCTCGTCCATCGCACGCTGCTGCGCTTCCAGGATCAGCTCGTCCTCGCGGAAGATGCCCGACACGCCCTCGCGAATCTCCGTCGTCAGCCGCTGCTCGGAAAGCTGGTAGTTGCGGGCGAACGCCCAGAAATAATGGCAGGTCTTGTCGGTCTCCGGCGTGATGGTGTTGAGCACCATGCCGTTGACGCCCTGCGAGCGGTCGCCCTCCGGCGCGCCCGTCCCGGTCGGGGCGACGCCGACGTCGATCGTCACCGTGCACGGCGCCTCGAAGCGGATGATCTGCCAGCGGTCGACGAGACCGGGCTTGCCGAGCTGCTTGGCCCAGAACGGCGGCGGCTCGATGCCGCGCATCCAGCGCGTCACGGTCGCGGTGCGCTCGCCATGGGTGACGTCGAACGGCGCTTCCGCCACCGCGTCGTTGCCGATCGACGAGCCGTGCACGAAGGTCTCGTGCGTGAGATCCATCAGATTGTCGACCACCAGCCGGTAGTCGCATTTGACGTGGATGGTCTTGCCATCGCCGGCCCAGGCCGGATCGTGATTCCAGTGCATGTCGGGGATGGTCGCGGGATCGGCCAGCGCCGGATCGCCCATCCACAGCCAGATGAATCGATGCCGCTCGACCGCCGGATAGGCCCGCACGCAGGCAGAGGGGTTGATGGTCTCCTGCGAGGGCATGAACGTGCAGCGGCCCTGCGGGCTGAACTTCAAGCCGTGATAGCCGCAAACGACAGTGTCGCCTTCCAGCCGCCCCTTGGACAGCGGCACCAGCCGGTGCCAGCAGGCATCTTCGAGCGCGGCAATGGTGCCGTCGGCCTTACGGTACATCACGACGTGCTTGCCGCAGATCGTCCGCGGCAGCAGGGCCTGCTTGACCTCGGCGTCCCAGGCAGCGGCGTACCAGGCATTCATCGGAAAAGAAGCGGCCATGGCGTGTCCTCGTGTCGGTATACGTCCAACTGGCCGCTGTATACAGCGAACGGAGAAGGAGGCGCAAGTTCCGCTTGTTCAGCTCAAAATTTGCCGCCTCTGTATACAACGCGCCTCCTCAGCCGCGCGACGGTTCCGCCAGAAGGAACGAAGCTGACAGACAATCCTTTCTGATTCAGTGCCTTGCGTCGATTCCTTGCCGGTTCTCCGACCAGACGTCCCCCGTTCGGCTTCGGTCTTCGCCGCCCAGCGAGCGCTCGATCCCGGGGCGTCTTTGCCGGGTAACGGAACCAGAGGTACGGCGGATCAGCCGCTCCCACGGCGAGAGCAGATCCCGCGGGCAGCGCGGCACCGGCGAGACAGGGGTCGACGATCACAATTGCTCGCCTCGAAGCCACGCGGCGCCGCGTGCATAGAGCGCTTCGACCTCCGGCCCCTTCAGCCCGGGCATGTCGCGCTTCACCGTGTAGCCGATGCGCGTCTGCAGATAGGCGAGATGCCGGTACCCCACGGGAAACTGCTGGAGCAGCGCACCATCCAGCGCCGGCACCGCGCCGGGCGTCACCGGGTCCATGCGATCCTTCTCGTAGATCGGTTGGCGCAGCACGATGCCCCATTTGCCGGCGCGCTTCTCGAGGAAGTCGTAGAAGCGCCCCGTGCACAGCACGTCGCAAACAACGCCTTCGACCTCGGCACGCTGCGAGATCGTCATCTTGGTCTGCGAAATCGCGCGGTGGCCCGCGAGATCGACCGAGATGCCGCCGAGAAAGTGCAGGATGTTGACGCCCTTGGCCCAGGCGGTCTTGCTGATCTCGATGAACTCGTCGCCGGTCCCCTGCGTCCAGGTCGCCATCATCCGTCCGTCCGAATGCCAGACGGTGCGGAAGCGCTCCCAGTCGCCGGCGTCGCGCCAGATCGCCCAGTTCTGCAACAGCTCGCGGATCTGACGGTCGTCCTCGATCTCGGCGGCGGTCTTGGTCATGTCGGCATTCCTCTTTCGTTGTCAGTTGCTGGGTACATGGATCCGGCGGCCGCGGCAAAAGCCGTCGGGACACGCGCCTCAGCCTCGCTGTCGTCCTGGGCCTGCGCGCGTTTCACGCTTGTCCGGAATGACGATGGGAAATTGGTCGGCGCCTTCGCCAACCAGAAGCAAGACAAGCGCTTGCTGCCCGCGGCGCGTAACGGAAGCTTACGAGCAGCCGGGGTCGACGCCCCCCTGCCTGTCTGTGCTTTCTCAGCAACAACTGGACGAAATATCGGAAGCCGGCAAAACACCGACTCGAGGTAGCATGTGATATAAAATACAATTCAAAATATCGCCCCTTTCTCAACATGGGATTTTCACGATGTGCCGCTGGACATCTTTTTTCGGACTCTCCGTGGTCGGGCTGATGTCCATAGCTGCGCCGGTTCTCGCAGCTGACCTCAGTCCGAAGATCTATACGAAGGCACCACCGGTCGCCGTGCCCACCTATAATTGGAGCGGCTGCTACGCCGGTATCGAGGGTGGCGGCGCTTGGGGTCATACACGCTCGGTCGGTCTAGGCACCAACAATGGCCTTCCGGCAGCGATCCCCACTGGCACGCCGAAGAGTGCGACGGATTTCAGCGGCGGCCTGGTCGGTGGCACCCTCGGGTGCAACTACCAAGTCAACCAGTGGGTGTTCGGCATCGAGGGCGACGGATCCTGGTCCACCATTTCCGGAACATCGGCACTCCTGCCGCCGTTTAGTGCCACCTTTCGCGAATCGCTGGGCCAGAACTGGCTGGCGACAATCCGCGGCCGGGTCGGCTATGCCGTGACAAGCAACGTGCTTCTGTACGGCACGGCCGGCGGCGCCTTCGCCGACCTGCGTGTCAATGAATACAGCACGGTCGCCTCGGCGAACGCCGCCACAGAAACCCACACCTTCAGCGGGTGGACCGCAGGCGCCGGCGTCGAATGGGGGTTCGCGCCGTCCTGGTCGGCCAAGGTCGAATATCTCTATGCCGACCTCGGCAAGCACAATTATTTCCAGTTCACGTCGAGTGGATGCTGCACCTATCAGAGCACGCACCTGATCGACAATATCGTGCGAGTCGGCGTCAACTACCATTTCAACTGGCCCAGTGCCCTCGTTGCCAGGTACTGAGCAGTTGGGCAGTAGCGAACAATCACGATCAGAATCCCAGGCAACGGCGGACGTGGCTGGGCGAGATCGGTCGGCTGTGGTGCCTCATGCTTCTTCCTGGGGTCATGGATCCCGGATCTGCGCGCGCGTGCCGCGCGCTGGTCCGGGACGACAGTGAGAATGTAGCTACGTTTTGGCCACCGAGACACGGCAATCGAGACACGATCTCACGGTCCCGCGGCATGTGATGCCTGGGTGATGCATTCGTCATGTCCCTCCTGAACAACGAGAGGGCGCGAGGAAGGCCGGACCTCGGCTGAGGCCCGTGGCCCGCCTGCTCAAAAGAATGCAGGCGGCAGGTACC
>NZ_JAUHIU010000037.1:0-21937 GCF_032381555.1 Bradyrhizobium sp. SZCCHNPS1003 | reverse complement strand
ACCGGCTGGAACGACATTTGCCGGAAGGGACTTTCACCCTCTCAAGAACCGCGCCTTTCCACGGCGCACCTTATACGTGATCTCCCTGGTGCGCCGGGCTTTCTGGCCACCATCCCCGCGCGAAGCGAAGCCTCAACGCGAGTTGACATCAGCATCGGGATGCCAGGACCACACGATTTCAACGTCCGCGAAAGGCCCCGCACGCGCGCCACGACGGCAAGCCGCCGCAGCCCTGCACGAGGCCGGTCGACGTCGCTCGTCCTGACGACGCCGTCGCAGCCACCGCATCCCGCCCCGCGTGTCGTGACGACGCGTACGCCCCTCCTGCCGGGACGGAACGGGGCGGATATAGCCATTGATTTGGGGTCGGAGTCAAGACAAATTCCGAAAAACGGAAGACGCGTCCTGGAACGGAATGGAGCGACGGATCGGAATGACGTGCAATGTCGGCGCATGCTGCGCCGTCGATGCGATCAGCGCCGACCGGTATGCAGCCGTCTCGTCGGGGCAGCGCGCCACGACAAGTTTCATGCAGCGTCACCGTAATACTCAACGAAATACTGGAATCCGCCGCCCGGCGCGCTACTGCCACCGACAAAGCGTGGGGCGTAACTTCGCTTTAGTTTCGCGGCATGCTGTCGATTAGCTCGCGGGATGGGTGGAGCAACGCGAAACCCATCAATTGGTCTACGAGACAACAATGGTATCGCTTCGCTCCAACCAGTCCACGCGCTGGCGGGTTTGTCCTATCTGGTGACGCAGCGGAAGTCTTTAAGCCTGACCTCATACGCTCGCGGAAGGCGTCACCATATTCATGTTCATCCTCCGACGGATTGCCTCGCGGCCGATCGCCGGTATGACGATGAACTCACACCGGGTGCTTCCGCTCGAGTTTCCCAACAATGCGCTCGCCAAGTCTACGCACAATCGATGGTACGAGCCGCAAGCCGAGGACGGCCAGCCGGGCGCGGCCACCCGGAACGATGAAATACCGGTCGCGCCGGATTCCGCGCAATGTGTCCGCAACCACGATTTCCAAGGGAGTTCTCGGGATGGTCAGCGTATGTCGCCGGTTCTCCGGTGTCCGATAGGAATCAAGCTCCGCCACCATAGGCGTCTCGAACTCCGCTGGGCAGACGAGGTGAACCTTGATACCTTGGCGCAGCAGTTCGTAGTGCAGGCATTCGGTGAAGCCGACCAAGGCGTGTTTCGCAGATCCATAGGCGGTGAAACCGAAGATGCCGGTCAGACCAGCGATCGATGCTATGTTGATCAACCGCCCGCCAGCGGCGCGTAGATGGGGTAAAGCAGCCCTGGTGACATTTACCGGACCAAAGAAATTGGTTTGCATCACGGCCTGGAAGTCATTGTCGGTGAGGGTCTCGAACCGCCCCTCGCGCATCACACCTGCATTGTTGAACAGCATGTCGATCCCTCCACGGCGCCGAGCAACCTCCTCGATGGCCTGAGACGTTGCAATCGGATCGCCAACATCGACGGACTGAACCTCGATATCGGCGCCGGCGTGTCGCCGACGAAGTTCATGAACCGCGAGATCCAGATTATCGGTTCGCCGCGAGAGGAGCGTCAGCCGAGCACCTTGGGGGGTAAGCGCGTTCGCTATCGCAAAGCCTAGGCCCGTCGCCCCCCCGGTGATGACAATGCTACGTGAATGGAACATGAGAGTCCTAAGCCAGAATCCACTTCGGGAAGCCGGGAGAAAGGACGAGCCCCAGCTTCGCCCAATCGCGCGGTCGAGTGCTGCCCACTGACCGTCGTTGCCTCAGGGCGACGGCGCGTTCGCCGCAAGGCATGGCTACATCGTTTTCGTGCAGTCACATCGGGGCTTTTCCGATTGCTATTTGAGCGGCAGCAGACCGCATGCCGGGCTGCGGTCAATCGAGCGCAGTGGCGATGCGGTCGGCGAGGGCGAGCAGGGTTTCTGGTTTACCCATCGGCGCCTGCCCGTGGCCCTTCATCGGAACGTCCGCCCAGCGAGGTATGATATGGAAATGCAGGTGGAAGACGGTCTGACCGCTGGCCGCGCCGTTCAACTGAACGATCAGGAAACCCTCGGGTGCCAGCGCCTTGACCACTGCCCGGGCGGTGCGTCGGGTGGCTGCGACCAGCCGAACGAGCACGTCCGGCTCCACGTCCAGCAGGGTGCGGGAGGTCGAGGTCTTCGAGATCACCAGTACGTGCCCTTCGGACTGGGGAAAGGCGTCCATGAACGCGAGGACGTGATCGTCCTCCCAGACCTTGGCGGCGGGGACTTCGCCGCGAAGGATTCGGCCAAAGATGTTGTCGGGGTCGTAGGGGGCGGCGAGGGTCATCTGGTGCTCCGGAGTATGGGCGAGGCTAGAAACCGCGGTGCGGTGGGCGTTTTGGGTGACGGCGCAGTGCTTCCCTAGTTTTGGCGGCCCAGGCTCCATCGGCCGAGAACGTGCGGTCCCCGGCACGGCGGCTCAATCGCTGAGGGGTCTCGTGTGCCGGGCGCGGCGCCCGTGACATGGACTGTCGTCTCTTAGTCCGGCTGAGGCTGACCGGGCGCCTGTTGCAGGTGGGCTATATCGCGTAGCCCGCTTGAACTCCTCGTGTGACAGGCCTTCAGATTCGGCTGTTCGGGTGGTCGTTGAAAGCTACCAGCCATCGCGAGGAAGGTGATCGCGCGCTGACGGCGATCACGCTGACGCCCGGTGGCCAGCTCAGCCGCGCGAACTCTGCAAGAACCAAGCAGACAAGTGAATGCATTGGCGCTGCGATGGCAGGGGTCGGCGTAAACAGGCGCCCGCACTTCGGGCGACGCAACCATGCGGCGGCATTTCCAGATGCCGCCCACCGGAAGAAGCCGCCACAACTCAATATTCGCAACCAAGAAAGCGTTCGACATTATTTCCCCAAACAAATCTTTCCGCTATGGACGCCGGGTACGACAAGAGCTTGCGCGCCAAGGTCGCTGGATGCCGTCGGCGTGACCTTCTTGAAGCATAGACGTGTGGAGGAATGGCCGCTTGCCAGAATCGGCTACCAATTTCGACGAGAGAGCTTTATTGTGCCTCTGGCCTCAACGAATGATGTTCATCGGGCGTCTGGGTACGCTGCCGCTGCACCGGCATCCAATATCGGTCTGCCTGGTGGCGCTTCAGGCCCCTCTGCGGATCGGCACCACAATGGCCGGGGAGAGCCTGGCCTGCCTTACCGCCATCGTCCCCGCAGGCTTGGCGCATACCCTTGATCTAAGCGGGGCGCCGGTCGCCGTGATATACAACGACCCTGACGATCCTTACTATCGGCGCCTCTCGCCCCATCAGAGATGTGGCCTAAGCTCACTGGACCCTGACATCGAAAGTTCGCTTATCGTCGCTGTGCGGAATCTCTACGCGTTGCATCAGACAGGTGATAAGCTACGCTTCGACGATTTCGATTTCGCTGCTGAACAGGCATTGGGGATCGAACCGCGCCCACCACGGTTCGATGCGCGGGTTGAACGTGTCGTAGCTATCATAAGGGCTGACATCGCCCGCAATCACTCGATCCAGGAACTGGCCCGGCGAGTCGACCTTTCCCCTGGTCGCCTGCAGCATCTGTTCGTCCAAGAGATTGGGGTGCCACTTAGGACGTTTAGGATTTGGATTCGTTTCCGGCACGCTGTGGAGCGTGCGGGAAATGGCGATTCTATCACGTCGGCGGCGCTCGATGCAGGCTTTTCGAGCTCCAGCCATTTCAGCCACGCCTTCAAGGCAACCTTTGGCGCTACTGCCGCCAGCGTGCTCAAGGACGCTCCGTCTAGGGTCCGGATTCAGTTGATCGAATAACTACGATGGCCGCGATGGGCGCCGAAAACTGACGGTTCTTCCCTCTTGCTGCCACAAGTCATCCTCGAAATGCCTGTCGCAGAAATTATCTGTGTCTCACTTGAGGGGTGCAGTCCAGAGATGTCACCGTAATTGTCTCATGACGTCGGCGGCGGCGGACCGAGTGCGGTCTCGATCAGCAGCGTGTCGCAATATTCGATCCATTCCAGGATACGGCCGTTCTCCAGGCGAAGGACGTTGCAATAGCTGTTGTTGTAGACCTTGCCGTCGCTCGTGGTGTTGCTACCGCGCGCCTCGACCACGACGCGGTCGTCCTCGGCCGTCAGCCGGATCGGGATGGTGGTGATGCGGCCGAGCCGCGCCCGCAGCGGCGCGAACAACTCGGCGAGAACGGTCGCCTTGCCGTCATAGCTGCGCGACCAGGACCCGCTGCCCATGATGACGAAGCGGAAATCATCCGCGAGACGATCGAGCAGCGGCTGCGGATTGCTGTTCGCCAATTCGTCGAACACATGCTGCACGATCCGCTTGTTGTCATGCCCCGTGGCTTCTGCGGCGCTCATCGGCAAACCCTTCTTGAATTCAGGCATCGTCGCATCAACCGGTCTGACTGAGCGCAGCCGGAAACGGTCCCAGCACCGCTTCCGTCAGCGCCGAGTCGCAATATTCACGGATCTCGACGATGCGCCCCTCGTGCAGCCGATAGATCAGGCAGTAGTCGTTGTTGTAGGGCCGTCCGGCCCTGGTGCGCATCTCGCCCTTGGCCTCGACCACGACAAGATCATCCTCCGCGATGAAGCGCAGCGGAATGGCGCGGCGTCCCTCCGCCAGCAGACTGGTGAGGTGGCCGTGGAGATTGCGCAGCAGCGCCTCCTTGCCGCGGATCGTCTGCGACCACGAATATTGTCCCGTGATCACCATCGTGACGTCGTCGGCGATGGCCGCGACATAGGCCGCGCGGTCGCCGGCGACGGCCTTGGCGAGCAGGTCCTGCATCAATTGCTTGTTGGCGCTTGCGGTCATGTCATCTGTCTCCAATCTCCTCTGCAACGGAGCGAAACATGACGGGCGGCGGCGCATTCTTCCAATCGATATCGGATATGATATCAATTCGCCCCATGAATTTGGCCGCGCTCGACCTCAATCTGCTGGTGGCGCTCGACGCGCTGCTCCGCGAGAGCAGCGTCAGCCGGGCTGCGCTGCGGATCGGACTGTCCCAGCCGGCCGCCAGCCACGCGCTGCAGCGGCTGCGCGACCTGCTCGGCGATCCCCTGCTGGTCCGCACCGGCGCGCGGATGGAGCTGACCCCGCGCGCCCTTGCGCTGCAGGCCCCGCTCGCCCAGGCCCTGGATCAGGTGCGCGGCCTGTTCACGCCCGACGCGTTCGACGCTGCACGGAGCGAACGCCAATTTCGCCTGATGATGCCTGATCTCGCGGTCGAGCTGCTGATGCCGTCGTTGATGGCCAAGGTGACGCGCGCCGCGCCCAACCTCCGCATCGACGTCGTGCCTTGGCGAGGCCCTGCGATCTTCCACGCCGAGTTCGCCCGCACCATCGACATGGTGATCTCGATCGGCAACGCCTTCAAGGGCTTCCATCGCCAGTTGCTCTACACCGACAGCGATGCGCTGGCGGTGCGGCGCGGTCACCCGGTCGGCAGGCGACTGAGCCGGCGGGACGGCTTCCTGGCCGCCCGGCATGTCGCGGTGGTGCTGCGCGGCCAAGCTGAGGACCTGATCGACGGCTGGCTGCGCAGCAAGGGCTGGGAGCGGCGGATCGCGCTGGTCGTGCCGAGCTACATCGAGGCGCTGCATGTCACTGCCCGCACCGATCTCGTCGCCTTCGTGCCGCGCCGCCTGATCGCCGCACTGGCGCAGCCCCTGTCGCTGTCGACCGTCGCGCCGCCGCTCGATCCCGGCATCGACGAACAATACATGTTCTATCCGACCAGGGCGCAGGTCGAGCCGGGCTCGATCTGGCTGCGCACGCTGATGCTGGAAACCGGCCGCGAACTCGGCGCTGCGCCAGGACGTGCGACGAAACCGGCGTGAGCGTCCGGCGCCCGCGCGTCGTGCTCTGTCATGTCGGCAGCAGCGACATGCGTTGATAGTTGAGGTCGCGTAGGGTGGGCAAAGCAGCCGCCCATCGGGGCGGCGGCGTGCCCACCGTGGTGCTGCGTATTCCGAGTCAGATGGTGGGCACGGCGCGCGAGCGAGCGCAGTGTGTGGTGAGCGTGGTGATTCGCGCCTTTGCCCACCCTACGCCAGCATATCGTGAGCGGTACGCCTTGATAGCTTCCACCAGACGCGCGCCCTCGCACGCCATCGGCCGGGGCCTTGCCGATGCGAGACAAGAGGCCGTCATGCTCACGATCGTCGTGGGGCGACGACCTTCCATCGTGACGAACGCCCTCGGAACGAATCCGGCTCGCATAGACTTTTGGCTGGCGCCCTGCCCGTTGTCGCGCTATCACGTCCCCGCTGCGCGGATGCGCACCGTAAGCGTCTCACGTCAGGCAACGCATTCAACGGATCGGCTCGATCCGGAGGAATGCAGGACGCGTTGCCCGTGATCGACCGATCGAATTCCGGAACTACAATCATGAATCCATCTGGTGAACGGCGCGCGCGCAGAAAACTGCCCGCGCGCTATGCGGCCGTCGTCATGCCACTGACACTCTCGGTGCTGATGACGTTCGTCGTGTCGGCGATCGCCACGCTGAAGAGTCTTGGACCAACGCCGGCGTTCATCGCGACCTGGCCCGCAGCGTGGGGCATCTCCTGGCTGGTCGCGTTCCCCACCCTGCTCGCTGTCCTGCCGCTGGTGCGGCGGATCGTGGCGCTCGTGGTGGAGACGCCCAAGCCGAATTAAGCGAAAGCAGCGGGGCCGCTGAACTGCGGCCCCGCTTCAATGGCGATCGGTCTCTCTTGGTCATGCAGGCCGCTGTTTGAGCCGTGAATCCGCCTCATCCACCGTTGTCGTCCCGGACAAGCCGCGGCGCGCACCAGCGCGGCGCGTTGTCGATCCGGGACCCATGCTCCGCGGCCGTCGTGATGGGCAGAATGCCAATGACCGGTGTGCCTCAAACCACTCCCTGTGGGTATGGGTCCCGGCTTTCGCCGGGACGACAATGGAGCATATTGATATGCGCGGCCGTAGGGTGGGCAAAGCGGTCGCCGAAGGCGGCAGCGTGCCCACCGTCTCGCTGCGCACTCGCAGCCTCGATGGTGGGCACGGCGCGGGTAACATCTCGCTGAACTCATCAGCAGCGTGGCGCGCCTTTGCCCACCCTACAAACTACACGCTCAGCGCGCCCTCACTGCCCCAGCCCGTGCGCGACGACCTTGCGCATGACGTTGGGCAGCGCCTCGCCGTCGAGGGTCGCGATCGGGACCCAGCGCATGCCGTCCGGCGCGCGCGTCCGGGCGGGCACACGCGCCGTGTAGACCACGAGCTCCAGCGGGAAATGGGTGAAGACGTGCGTCACGACGCCGAGCTTGCGGTGCCAGCGTTTCACGCCGGCCAGCTCCGGCGCTTGCGCCAGCGCTTCGGCGTCGCCCTGCCCGGCCAGCCATTCCGAGCCGGGGACCTCGGTCATGCCGCCGAGCAGGCCCTTTGCGGGGCGCGAGCGCACCAGCAGCTCGTCGCCTCGGACGACGACGAAGGCGGCGCCGCGCCGGAGCGTGCCGGTCTTCTTGGCGGCCTTGCGCGGGAACGTGTCCTGGTCGCCGCGCTCGCGTGCGGCGCAGTCCTCGCTCAAGGGACACAGCGAGCAGGCCGGCTTCTTCGGCGTGCAGATGGTGGCGCCGAGATCCATCAGCGCTTGCGCGCTGTCGCCGGCGCGGGACGGCCCGAGCAAGGTGGCGGCGAGCGCCTGGATCTGCGGTTTGGCCTGCGGCAGTGCCTCCTCCACCGCAAACAGCCGCGACACCACGCGCTCGATATTGCCATCGACCGGCATGGTCAGGCGGTCGAACGCAATCGCGGCGATGGCGGCGGCGGTGTACGGGCCGATGCCGGGCAGCGCGCGCAGCCCCTCCTCGGTGTCCGGGAACACGCCGCCATGCTCGCGCAGCACGGCGACGGCGCAGGCATGCAGGTTGCGCGCCCGCGAATAATAGCCGAGGCCGGCCCACATCCTGAGCACGTCGTCGAGCTCGGCGCCGCCGAGCGCCGAGACATCCGGCCAGCGCGCCAGGAATTTCTCGAAATACGGCCCGACCGCCTTCACCGTGGTCTGCTGCAGCATGATCTCGGACAGCCAGACGCGATAGGGATCGGAGCGCTGCCCGGCCGGCGCGCGCCACGGCAGCCGCCGCTGGTGGCGGTCGTACCAGGCAAGCAGCTGCGCGGGACGCTCGGCGGAGGCGCGATTCTCTGATCGGCTCTTGCGCTTGGAAGGAAGGGCTGATGACACCATTGGCTTAATCTAGTACGTCAGGAGCCATCGTCGCCCGCTGGACCGCAGTCTCGTCTGCGGCATCCACGGCTTTCTTCGAGCCCCGGCGGCTCGGACGGGCGGCAGACCATGAGAAGCCTGCATCGATGGCAAAGCCCGGCCGCCTCACCGCAAAGCCATTGTCGCTCATGATGGGCGACGTGCTGTCGGCCGCCTATGCCAAGCAGGGCTTTGCCGCGCGCGAGCTGGTGACGCGCTGGCCGGAGATCGCCGGGCGCGAGATCGCCGAGCACGCCCAGCCGCTGAAGATGCAATGGCCGCGGCCGGTCGAGGGCCAGCCGCAGGAGCCGGCGACGCTGATTTTGCGCGTCGAAGGGCCGATGGCGCTGGAGATCCAGCATTCGTCGGACGTGATCCTGGAGCGCGTCAACCGCTTCTTCGGCTGGCACGCGGTCGGCAAGCTGGCGCTGCGCCAGGGGCCGCTGTTGCGCCCCCCGGTGAAGCGCCGCCCGGTGCCGCCCGATCCGAACACGGTGGCGAAAGTCGCGCAGACCCTGACCGCGATCGAGGACGACGCCCTGCGCGACGCGCTGGCCCGCCTGGGCGCCGCCATCAAGCGAAATTGACGCTTCCCGTTTGATCCCGGTTTGCGGCCCGGCATTGCCTCAAGCTGGGTTTCAAGCTAGCGAAAAGCCGAGTTACGAGTGTTTCAGGCGCGAGATGCGCCCATTCCGGAGCAGAGCCTTGATCATCACCCGCCGCGCCTTTACCGCAGCCTTGTCGCTGACCGGCCTCGCCGCTCTGGCGGGCCTGTCCCCGCTGCGGCTGATCTCGGACGCCATGGCCCAGAGCGCCACCGATGTCGCCAAGCCGGTGTCGCTGCCGGACATGGCGATCGGGCCGGCCGACGCCGCCGTCACCATCACCGAATATGCCTCGATGACCTGCCCGCATTGCGCCGCATTCAACGCGACCGTGTTCCCGAAGCTGAAGGCCGAATACATCGATACCGGCAAGGTGCGCTACATCTTCCGCGAGTTCCCGCTCGACATCAAAGCCGCGGCCGGCTCGATGCTGACGCGCTGCATCGCCAATGGCGATGCGCAGAAGTATTTTGCGGTCACCGACATGCTGTTCCGCTCGCAGAACGACTGGGTGGTGAAGAACACCACCGAGACGCTGACGCGGATCGGCAAGCAGGCCGGCCTCAGCCAGCAGCAGGTCGAGGCCTGCCTCAAGGACCAGGCGCTGCTCGACAAGATCGCCGCCGACCAGAAATATGCGAGCGACATTCTTAAAGTCGATTCGACGCCGACCTTTTTCATCAACGGCGAGAAGATCAAGGGCGAGACTTCGATCGAGGAGTTTCAGAAGAAGATCAACCCGCTTCTGAAGAGCTGATTCGAATCACTGAGTCCTCAGAGACACAGCGCGGCCCCTCAATGGGGCCGCTTCTGTTTCGTGGGCCGTTCGCCACGAGAAAGCCTTGGAAAAGCAGGGCCGGCGGGTTGCCCTGGGGACCGGCCCTCGCCATTGTCCCGCCCTCAGAATGGGGCGCCAGGGCGACTCAGTCCACATTGACATTGCCTTCCATGGTATTGTCGGGGCTGGGAGATTCGTCTCCCGCCAACAGAGAATCTGTGCATGAAACTCACCCGTCTTCGTCTTCACGGTTTCAAGACGTTCGTCGAACCGACTGACTTCGTGATCGAACCCGGCCTCACCGGCGTCGTCGGTCCGAATGGCTGCGGCAAGTCGAATCTGGTCGAAGCGCTGCGCTGGGCGATGGGCGAGACCTCGCACAAATCGCTGCGCGCCGCCGACATGGACGCGGTGATCTTCTCCGGCTCGAACACGCGTCCGTCGCGCAACCACGCCGAAGTGGTGATGACGATCGACAACAGCGATCGCACCGCGCCAGCCGCCGTGAACGATCGCGACATTCTCGAAATCTCGCGTCGCATCGAGCGCGAGGCCGGCTCGGTCTATCGCATCAACGGCCGCGACGTGCGCGCCCGCGACGTGCAGATCCTGTTCGCCGACGCCGCCACCGGCGCGCGTTCGCCGGCGCTGGTCCACCAGGGCAAGATCGGCGAAATCATTCAAGCGAAACCTGAGCAGCGCCGCCGCGTGCTCGAAGACGCCGCCGGCGTCGCCGGCCTGCATGCGCGCCGCCACGAGGCCGAGCTGCGATTGAAGGCGGCAGAGACCAATCTGCTGCGCGTCGAGGACGTCATCGGCCAGCTCTCCGGCCAGATGGAAGGCCTGCGCAAGCAGGCGCGCCAGGCGATCCGCTACCGCGAGGTCGCCGCCAAGGTGCGCAAGGCGGAAGCCACCCTCTATCACATGCGCTGGATGGGCGCGCATGCCGATCTCAACGACGCCGCCCATGTGCATGACGTCGCCGTGCGCGAGATGGCGGAGCGGACCCGCGAGCAGGCCGAGTCGGCCCGCATCCAGGCCATCCGCTCCTCGCATCTGCCGGCGCTGCGCGAAGCCGAGGCCCGCGCCGCGGCGATGATGCAGCGGCTGAAGAACGCCCGCGACCTGCTCGACCGCGAGGAGCTGCGCGCCAAGGAGCGCGCCGGCGAGCTCGATCGCCGCCTGATGCAGCTCACCGCCGACGTCGCCCGCGAGCAGCAGCAGAACCAGGACGCGCAGGTCGCGCTGCAGCGCCTGGAGACCGAAGACGCGGAGCTGAAGGAAGAGATCAAGGCGCGCGTCGAGATGCGCAGCGGCGTCGACGAGCGCGTCGCCGAGGCCGAGGCGCTGCTTGCCGAGACCGAGCGCCAGTTCACCGAGCTGACGACGCAGCTTGCGGACCTCACCGCCCGCCGCAACCAGCTCGAAGCCAACGTTCGCAGCCACCGCGATCGTCTCGCCCGGCTCGACCAGGACATCGCCAATGTCCGCGCCGACGAGGAGCGGCTGGCGCAGGAGACCGCCCATCTCGGCGATCTCGACACGCTCGCCGCCTCGCTCGAAGCGGCCGAGGAGGCCGAGGCGCAGGCCGAGGCCGCGGTGCAGACCAACGAGTCGGCGCAGGCCAATGCACGGCAGAAGCTCGAAGCCTCGCGCGCCCCGCTCGCCGAGGCCGAGAAGCGCGCGCAGCGGCTCGAGACCGAGGCGCGCACCATCTCCAAGATGGTCAACAGCGAGACCAAGAATCTGTGGCCGCCGATCATCGACGGCGTCACGGTCGCCAAGGGCTATGAGAAGGCGCTCGGCGCCGTGCTCGGCGACGACCTTGATGCGCCGGTCGACGCGTCCGCGCCGATGCATTGGACCGTGGCCGGCGCCGAGGTCATCGACCCCGCGCTGCCGGATGGCGTCGAGCCGCTCGCGGCCTATGTCCAGGCGCCGCCGGAGCTGTCGCGCCGTCTGGCGCAGATCGGCGTGGTGTCGCGTGATCGCGGCGCCCAGCTGGTGTCGCAGCTCAAGACCGGCCAGCGGCTGGTGTCCTCCGAAGGCGACGTCTGGCGCTGGGATGGCTTCATCGCAGCGGCGCATGCGCCGACCGGCGCGGCGCGGCGTCTGGCCGAGCGCGCCCGCCTGATCGACATCGAGGCCGAGCTGGAGCAGGCGCGCATCGATGCGACGAGCAAGCGCCAGGCGCTCGAGAGCGCCGAGGCCGAGGTGAGGGCCGCGACCGCCGCCGAGAGCGCCGCGCGCGAAGCCTGGCGCGCCGCCCAGCGCGAGGTGAACTCCGCGCGTGAGCGCCACGCCAATGCCGAGCGCGAGATCAACCGCCATTCGGCGCGCAAATCGGCGCTGGTCGAAGCCTCGACCCGCCTCGCCCACGACCGCGCCGAGATCGCCGAGCTGCACCAGAATGCGCTGGAGGCGATCGAGGAGCTGCCGGCGACCAACGAAGCCGACGGCCGTCTTGCCGCCGTGCGGGCCGAGATCGAGACCAAGCGCCGCGCCGCGGCGCAGGTCCGGGCCGAAGCGCAGGCGCTGGCCCGCGAGGCCGAGCTTGCCGACCGCCGCGTGCAAGCGATCATCAGCGAGCGCAACGACTGGTTCAACCGCATCCGCGGCGCCGGCTCGCAGATCGCCACCATCGAGGCCCGCATCGCCGAGGTGAAGGACGAACGCGCCGAGCTCGAAAACGCACCGGAGATCTTTGCCGAGAAGCGCAGCGCGCTGATCGACGAGCTCGCCATCGCCGAAGGCGAGCGCCAGGTCGCCGCCGACGCGCTGGCCGAGGCCGAGACCGCGATGGGCGACACCGACCGTGCCGCCAAGGCGTCGCTGGAAGCGCTGTCGAAGTCGCGCGAGGCCGCGGCCCGCGCCGAGGAGCGACTCGAAAGCGCCAAGCGCCGCGTCGGCGACGTCGAGCGCGAGATCCACGACATGCTCGAATGCGAGCCGAGTGCGGTCGCCGCGATGGCCGAGATCGGCCCCGACACCCAGCTGCCGCCGCTGCACGAGATCGAAGAGAGCCTGGAGAAGCTGCGCCGCGACCGCGAGCGGCTCGGCGCCGTCAACCTGCGCGCCGAGGAGGAGCTCACCGAGGTCGAGGGCTCGCACACCGCGCTGACGACCGAGCGCGACGACCTGGTCGAGGCCATCAAGCGGCTGCGCCAGGGCATCCAGAGCCTCAATAAGGAGGCGCGCGAGCGCCTGCAGGCCTCGTTCGAGACCGTCAACGACCACTTCAAGCGGCTGTTCACCGAGCTGTTCGGCGGCGGTGAGGCCGCGCTGCACCTGATCGAGAGCGACGATCCGCTCGAGGCCGGTCTCGAGATCATCGCCAAGCCGCCGGGCAAGAAGCCGCAAACGCTGTCGCTGCTGTCGGGCGGCGAGCAGGCGCTGACGGCGATGGCGCTGATCTTCGCGGTGTTCCTCACCAACCCCTCGCCGATCTGCGTGCTGGACGAGGTCGACGCGCCGCTCGACGACCACAACGTCGAACGCTTCTGCAACCTGCTGCACGAGATGAAGGGCTCGACCGAGACCCGCTTCATCATCATCACCCACAACCCGATCACCATGGCGCGCATGAACCGGCTGTTTGGCGTCACCATGGCCGAGCGCGGCGTGTCGCAGCTGGTGTCGGTCGCACTCGACGAGGCCGTGAAGATCCTCGACCAGCAGGTGGCGTGATCCTGCTCCGTCATTCCGGATCGCCGCAAGCGCGGCGCCCGGACTGACGCGCGGAGAGGACCGATGATCTCTCCTGATCTGCCCGCAGCGCTGAAGGCATCCCTCGAAGCCAGGCTGCACGGGCAGTCGCGGCAGGAGGCCGCCGCCCGCGCGGCCCGCATCTCGGATTCCTATCGCAGCGGCGGCAATTCGGGGACGATCACGAGCGAAGCCGACGCGATCGCCTATGCCGTCGTGCGGATGCCGGCGACGTATGCAGCGGTGGTGGCCAGCCTGAATGCCGTGATGCAGGCGAGCCCGGACTTCGCCCCGGCCTCGCTGCTCGATGTCGGCGCCGGTCCGGGCACCGCAAGCTTCGCTGCGGCGGACGCATTCCCGTCGCTGGCGTCTTTCGCCGCCATCGATTCCAATCCCGCCTTGCGCACGCTCGCGCTGGCGCTCGCTGGCGACGCGACACGCATCCGCGACCTCGACTACGCGCTGGGCTCGGCGCGAGCGCTGCTCGAGCGCAGCACGGGCGCCGATCTCGTCATCGCCAGCTACATGATTGGCGAACTGAGCGACGCCGAACGCCCGGGCATCATTGATGCGCTGTGGACGAGGACCGGCGATACGCTCCTGATCGTCGAACCCGGCACGCCCGCCGGCTATCAGCGCATCATCGCGGCGCGCGACCGCCTGATCGCGTCCGGAGCCCACATCGCCGCCCCCTGCCCGCACGCCGCGGCGTGTCCACTGATCGCACCGGATTGGTGCCATTTCGCCCAGCGGCTGGCGCGCTCGCGGGCGCATCGCGAGCTCAAGGGCGCGGACGTTCCGTTCGAGGACGAGAAGTTTAGCTTCATTGCCCTCACCCGCAAGCCCGCGACGCATCGGCCCGCCGCACGCGTGCTGGCGCCGCCGGCGGTCACCAAGGTCGGGGCAACCGCGAAGCTGTGCCAGGCGGATGGTGCCGCCAGGGTCGTCAGCATCCCCCGCCGCGACAAGCCCGCCTTTGCCGCCGCGCGGCGCTGGGACTGGGGTGACGGCGTGGAGCCGCCAGGTTCGTAGATACCTCGGCCGGCGGTCCATGGTTAACGGTGGGTCGTATTCGTCTCTCATTTTCGCGATTTCGCGAAACCGGCGAGAAATCCGCGCTTGCTACGGTGAGCTGCAACAGGCGCTGAAGGCGCTGCTCACTAGGGAACGCGTTTCGATGTACAGGACGATGATGATCACCGCCGCGCTGCTGGCTTCGGCAGGAACGGCCCTGGCAAACGGCCACGGTGGTGGATCCTCGGCACCGCCCCCGCCGAAGCAGGAAGGCCCGCCGGCCAAGGCCATCGTCGGCAAGAACGGCCCCGTCCTGGTCGATCCCAAGGGCATGACGCTGTACTACACCGAGCGCGACAACACCGGGAACAAGTCGACCTGCGACGGTGCCTGTGCCGAGAAGCGGCCGCCGCTGATCGCACCCGACAACGCGACCGCCAGCGGCGACTTCACCGTCATCACCCGCAACGACGGCAAGAAGATGTGGGCCTACCGCTACCGTCCGCTCTACACCTCGCAGCTCGACAGCGCCCCGGGCGATATCAAGGGCAACGATCCCACGCAGCAATGGCGGGTCGCCCGTCCCTATTGAGCCCTGCGCATCACTGCCTCCGGCGCCCATTCGGTCGCCTGGGCGCCCATCGAACGGACCAGTCAGCCTCAAGCGACTTGAACGGGCATCCCCCCTGATGCGACCAATGCACGCCGGTCCACCTGCGGACCGGCGGCGCCGTCGCGTGGCGGCCGCCTCGTCCTCCTGCCCTCTCCCTCGGAGCCCGTCATGTCCGGCTGGATCGTCCTCGGCATCATCGTCATCCTCGTACTGTTCGCCCTTGGCGCCTACAACCGGCTGGTCGCCCTCAGCCAGCGGGTCGGCCAGGCCTTTGCCGACATCGACGTCCAGCTCAAGCTGCGCCACGACCTGATCCCGAATCTGGTCGAGACCGTGAAGGGCTACGCCGCGCATGAGCGCGGCACCCTGGACGAGGTCATCAAGGCCCGCAATGCGGCGATGTCGGCGCAGGGCCCGGCCCAGGTCTCGGCCGCCGAAGGCCAGCTCTCCGGCGCGCTCGGCCGCCTGATCGCACTGTCCGAGGCCTATCCGGACCTCAAGGCCAACGCCAACTTCCAGCAGCTCGCCGGCGAGCTCTCCGACATCGAGAACAAGATCGCCGCCAGCCGTCGCTTCTTCAACAACGCGGTGCAGGAGTATAATACCGGCATTCAGCAGATGCCGGCCGCGCTGTTCGCCGGCACCTTCGGCTTCACCCGCAAGGAATTCTTCGATCTCGGCGCCAGCCGGACCGAGGTCGAGGCCGCGCCCAGCGTCAAGTTCTGATCCCGCGCCCTCCGCGCTGAAGGGCCCGACGCCATGGCCGCCTATGGTCTCTACACCCACATCGCATCGAACAAGACCCGTTCGGTGCTGCTGCTCGGCGGCCTGTTCCTGTTGATCTACGTGCTGGTGTTCGCCGGCGCGCTGATCGCCGAGGTCATGATCAACGGCAATGGCAACGTCGCCTATTACATGCAGGCCGCTACGCGCGACCTGATCAAGGCGTTGCCCTGGGCGACGATCGGCGCCGCGGCCTGGATCGTCATCGCCTATTTTTTCCATCAGAAGATGATCGACGCCGTGACCGGCGGGACGGCCGTGACCCGCCAGGAACAGCCGCGGCTCTACAATCTGCTCGAGAATCTCTGCATCTCGCGCGGCATCACCATGCCGCAGCTGAAGGTCATGGACAGCCCGGCGCTGAACGCCTTCGCCACCGGCCTGAATCCGCGGCAATACGCCGTCACCGTCACGAGCGGTCTTCTGAACGCACTCGATGACCAGGAGATCGAGGCGGTGCTCGGCCACGAGCTCACCCATATCCGCAACGGCGACGTGCAGCTGATGGTCGTGGCCGTGATCATCGCCGGCGTCGTCGGCTTCTTCGGTGAATTGTTCTTCCGCCTGTTCACCAACATGAGCTGGGGCGGCGGCTGGGGTCGCTCGTCGTCGTCGTCCTCCTCGTCCGACTCCGACCGCAAGGGCTCCGGCGGCGGGGCCATCATCGTCGTGATCATCGCGGTGGTGCTGATCGTGGTGGCCTGGCTGCTGTCCCAGGTGGTCAAGCTGGCGCTGTCGCGCACCCGCGAATACCTTGCCGATGCCGGGTCGGTCGAGCTGACCAAAAATCCGGACGCCATGATCAGCGCCCTGCGCAAGATCGAAGGGCGGGGCGAACTGCCCGGCGCCACCTCCGCCGTCATGGAATTGTGCGTCGACAATCCGCGCGAGGGCTTTGCCGATTTGTTCGCCACCCACCCCTCGGTCGACTCCCGCGTCCAGGCGCTGATCAAGTTCGCCGGCGGCCATGATCCGGGCCCGCTGGCGCTGCCGTCCGACGGGAGAGATACCGATACCGGTGACGAGCCAGCCGACGGCACTGCGCCACCGCCGCTGCCCCCGGCCGGCCCATGGGGCGATGCCGATGGAGGGGGGAAGTCGCCCGGCAGCGGGCAAGCCGCCCCGGAAGGCCCCTGGACGACACCTGCTGCAGGCCCATGGGGCCGGCACTAGGACCAGCCGCTGCGGCGCTGTTCGAGCCCCGATCGCGCGCAGCGCGCAATCATCCCGGCATTCGCTCTCAAGTGTTTCGGCGCGAACCGGACGTTTCGGCTGGAACGGGTCCGATTGCGCCGATCTGTTGCAGCGAAGGCGCAAATTTCCCCGGTCCCGTGCTGCAATGAATTTGAATTCTCCAGCGTTTCTGCCATGTTCGCGCCCAAAGCAGAATGCAAAGCGCCGGCCCCCTGGCCGGCCTCAGGGCTGAAGGACTTTCCATGGCGAAACCGGCAGTGGTTGTGGTGGGTGCGGACAAGGGCGGGGTCGGCAAGACCACGGTGTCGCGGACGTTGCTCGATTATTTCAGCGCCAACAACGTCCCCACCCGGGCGTTCGACACCGAGCATCCGCGCGGCACCCTGAAGCGCTTCCACCCGGAAATCACCGAGATCGTCGACATGAATTCGACGCCGGACCAGATGAAGATCTTCGACACCTTGAGCGCGGTGGCGCCCTCAGTGACCGTGATCGACGTCCGCGCCGGCCTGATGTCGCCGACGCTGGCTGCGCTGCGCGACATCGGCTTCCTCGACGCCGCGCGCTCCGGCCAGATCACCTTCGCGGTGTTCCACATCCTGGGCTCGTCGATCGCCTCGCTGGACGAGATCGCGGAGACGGCAAGCTACATGATCGGCGCGAAGTACTTCCTGGTGAAGAACTTCATCAACAACACCAGCTTCTTCGAGTGGGACCAGTCGACCTACAATTCCTACTTCCACCGCATCAAGGATGCGACCGAGCTGACCATCCCCAAGCTCAACGAGATGGCGTTCGAGCAGGTCGAGGTCGCCTCGGTGCCGTTCCTGAAGTTCGTCGCCAACAAGGGTCCGCGCGACGAGGCCGCCAACTACTCCTTCGTGCTGCGCGGCTATGTCCGGCATTGGCTCGCCAATGTCTGGAGCGAGTACGACCGCATCAAGCTGACCGACATCGTCGGCTCGACCAAGGCGGCGGCGCCGCGGCCGGCCGGGGAAAAATAGCAGCCCCGTGAAGGATGGGACTTTATCGCAACCGCATTTGACCTGATATAGGTCTGATGCCCGCAACGCCCGTCTACATCGTCTGCTCGCCCCGGCCGCAGTCCGGGAAGACGCTGCTTGCGCGGGTGCTGAGCGAGTTCCTGCTGCTCAAGAACGGCCAGGTGCTCGCCTTCGACGTCACCTTGCGCGAGCCGTCGCTGCTCGACTTCCTGCCGCAGATCACCGAGACCGCGACGATCGAGGACACCTACGGCAAGATCCAATTGATGGATCGCGTCATCCTCAACGACGGCATCGCCAAGGTGATCGACCTCGGCTACTACTCGTTCGACGAGTTCTTCAAGATGTCCGAGGAGATCGGCTTTTTGAAGGAGGCCTCACGGCGGAACGTGGTCCCGATCGTTCTGTACTGCGCCGAGGGCGACCGGGTGTCGATGCGCGCCTACGACGCCCTGCGGCGACAGATCCCGCGACCGCAGCTGATCGTGGTCGAAAACGACCACGTCCTGCGCGAGGAGCTCCCCGACCTCTACAGCCGCGGCAAGCATCTGCGCATTGCCGCCCTGCCCGCGTTCCTGAGGACCTATATCGAGCGCTTCTCGTTCTCCTTTACCGGCTATCTGCGCCAGGAGAAGGACCCGTCCACCGAGCTCTATCAATGGATCCGGCGCAACTACTATGCGCTGCGCGAGATCGAGAACGAGCTCCTGATGCAGCGGTCCTGACGCCGCCGCGCGCTTCTCAGTGCCCCTCGAAGGAGATCAGCGTGCGCACGGGCACGTCGAGCGCGCGCAGCTTGGCGGCGCCGCCGAGATCCGGCAGGTCGATGATGAAGCAGGCCGCCACCACGGTGGCGCCGATCTGGCGGAGCAGCTTCACCGCGCCCTCGGCCGTGCCGCCGGTGGCGATGAGGTCGTCGACCAGGATCACGCGCTCGCCGGGCTCGACCGCGTCGACATGCATCTCCATCTCGTCGGTGCCGTATTCCAGCGCATAGGACATGCTGACCGTCTTGTGCGGCAGCTTGCCCTTCTTGCGGATCGGCACGAAGCCGGCCGAGAGCTGATGCGCCACCGCGCCACCGAGGATGAAGCCGCGCGCCTCGATGCCGGCGACCTTGTCGATCTTGGAGCCGGCCCAGGGATGCACCAGCTCGTCCACCGCGCGACGGAACGCGCGCGCGTCCGCCAGCAGCGTCGTGATATCCCGGAACAGGATGCCCGGCTTCGGATAGTCCGGAATGGTGCGGACCGTATTCTTGATGTCCAGATCGAACGTCATCGTGCTCTCATCCACTCTGTTTATGTGCCGTCATTGCGAGCGAAGCGACGTGTCCGCCGAAGCCCACTCGGGCGAAGGCGGAAGCAATCCAGGGCCGCGAAAACAACTCTGGATCGCTTCGTCGCTCACGCTCCTCGCGATGACGGCAACCACCTTTCACCCCGGCTGATTGAGCCGGAACGCATTCTCCACGATCCTCAAACCCACGGCATCGCCGAGCGACATCAGCGACTCCGGGTGGAACTGCACGCCGCCGACCGGCAGCGTCTTGTGCTCGATCGCCATCGCCACGCCGTCCTCGGTCGCTGCGGTGACGGTCAGGACCTCCGGCATGCTGTCGCGCTCGACGAACAGCGAATGGTAGCGGCCGATGACGATCTCGTTCGGCAACCCCTGCATCAGGCGTCCGCCGCGCACCTGGACCCGCGACGGCCTGCCATGCGCCGGTTGGGCGAGCTGGCCGAGCTGACCGCCAAAATATTCGCCCATCGCCTGCACGCCGAGGCACACGCCGAAGATCGGCAGCTTCTTCGCGAGCGCCGCATCGATCGTCGTCGAGATCTTGAAGTCCTCGGGGCGGCCCGGTCCGGGCGACAGCACGATGAGATCCCAGCTGCGCTCGGCCAGCATCTTCAAGGCATGGACGTAACGCACCACGGTGACGTTGGCGCCGACCTGGCGGAAATAGTCCGCCAGCATGTGCACGAACGAATCGTCGTGGTCGATCAAGAGCACGTTCTTGCCGGAGCCGGTGGCGTCCGGCGCGGTCGAGGATAGCGGCTTCGGCGGATCGCCGCGCAGCGCCTGGAAGAGGGCCGCCGCCTTGACCTGGCACTCGCGATCCTCGGCCGCGGGGTCGGAATCGAACAGGCAGGTCGCGCCGACGCGGACCTCGGCGAGCCCGTCCTTCATGCGGATGGTGCGGATGGTGAGGCCGGTGTTGATCGAGCCGTCGAAATTCACCGCGCCGATGGCGCCGGCATACCAGCGCCGCGGCGAGCGCTCATTGTCCTCGACGAACTGCATCGCCCACAGCTTCGGCGCACCGGTCACGGTGACCGCCCAGGCGTGCGTCAGGAATGCGTCGAGCGCGTCGAAGCCCGGCCGCAGCATGCCCTCGACGTGATCGACGGTGTGGAACAGCTTGGAGTAGGTCTCGATCTGCCGGCGCGCGAGCACCTTGATGGTGCCGGGGACGCAGATGCGCGCCTTGTCGTTGCGGTCGACGTCGGTGCACATGTTGAGCTCGAACTCGTCCTTCTCCGAGTTCAGGAGCTGGCGGATCTGCTCGGCATCGCCGATGGCGTCGCGACCGCGGGCGATGGTGCCGGAGATCGGACAGGTCTCGACGCGACGGCCGTCGGAGCGGACGAACATCTCGGGTGAGGCCGAGACGAGGAACTCGCCGTCGCCGAGATTCATCAGCGCGCCATAGGGCGACGGATTGATCCGGCAGAGCCGCTGGAACACTTCCGCCGGCGAGCGCTCACAGGGCTCGGCAAACAGTTGGCCGGGCACCGCCTCGAACAGGTCGCCGCGGGCAAACGCCGCGCGGGCCTTCTCGACCGTCGCCTGGTACTCGCCGGGCGCGTGATCGGCAAAACCCTGGCGCGGCTCCTTCAGGTAGACGCTGGCGTCGGTGTCGCGCGGCAGTCCTGCCGTCGACTGGCCGTTCCAGGAAAAATCATAGGAAAGAACGACGCCGCGGCCGGTGGCGCGGTCGTAGGCCAGGAGGCGATCCGGCACGTAGAGCACGATGTCGCGCTGGTCCTTCTCGCGCGGCCGCTTCTGCTGGAGGTCCTCGATCTGGAACACGAGGTCATAGGCGAAGGCGCCGAACAGGCCGAGCAGCGGATCGTCATTGGCCGACAGCACAGCGATCATCGCCCGCACCAGCGACATCACGCTGGCGCGGCGGGTGCGCTGGTCCTCCTCGACCGGGGCAGGCCCGCGGACGATGTGTCCGGCGAGCCGCGCAGGCGAGGCCTCGGTGATGACCACGCAGGGCTCGCGCAGCGTGTCCTTGAGGAACGCGATCAGCACCTCGCCGCGACGATTCAGCGCCTGCAGGGTGAAGGTGGTGCCCTTGGTCTCGAGCACCAGCGGCGGATCGGCAAAGCCGAGGTCAAAACTCTCGTAGCGGCCGGGCACGGTCGTGCCCGAGGACAGCACCACGCCGCGGCGGCGGTCGAGCAGGTCGATCAGGTCATCGAGCCGGCTGGCGCCACCGGAAAACTGCTCGACGGCGCGCGTGATCGCGAGCCCGCCATGGGTGCGGTAGTCGCTGCGGGCCGGAAGGGCGAAAACGGTCCTGTTCATGGGGTCCTCTTACGGAATTTACCGAGGAAACGCCACACAGGACCAACCGGAAGCCGCCGCTGCGTGGCGGCCCCTAAGCGATTGGATGTCAGACAAATCGCACCGGCCACCTTTTACAAGGTGCGCCACCAGAGACGGGCTGGGCGGACAAGGGTGCTCATGAGGCGGAACTGACCACGAGGGACGGCCGGGGTCAAGGGCGGCGGGGCCACAGTCGGGGTTGGCGGAGGTGCATGCTTATCATTCCCGCTGAGAACCCTCGGCTTTCGAGCACCGCGCGAAGTGCCGGCCCGACTGCCACCCTCCCCTGGAGGGGCTACGGGATGCCCGAAAGCGATTCCAAGCGATTTCTGGATGTGATTCAAAGTTTTCGACCGGTTCGGTGGAG
>NZ_JAUHIU010000036.1:0-32066 GCF_032381555.1 Bradyrhizobium sp. SZCCHNPS1003 | reverse complement strand
GTGGTACCTGCCGCCTGCATTTTTTCTCGCAGGCGGGCCGCAGGCGTCAGCCGACGCCTGGCCTTCCCTGCGCCCTCTGCATTTTGAAGAGGGACATGTCGGTGCATCCCTCGGGCGATGTTCGCTGCGAGGCTGCGTTCGCGTGTCCGGGCTGTTTGAGATGTGAAGCGGAACGAGCCGGACAAACGCTGCCGTAGGGTGGGCAAAGCGTCCGCCCGCGGGGCGGGGTGCGTGCCCACCGTCGATTGGCGCACTGCGGAGCTAATGGTGGGCACGGCGCGCGTGGGGCCGCCACGAAGCGGCGGCCGGCGTGGCGTGCCTTTGCCCACCCTTCAGAACGGTGATCAGGCCCGCGCGCCGGTGAACGGGAAGCTGCCCATGAAGCCGATGCCCATCTCGCCGGAGATGGTGTCGCCGGCGACCTTGCCCTTGAAGTCGAGCGTCAGCGGCATCGGGCTGGTGATGGAGACCTTCCAGGCGACGTCGTCGCCGTTGACGGTGCCGTCGAAGATCTCGGCGGAATCGCCCTCCGCGGCCTGGGTCCCCGTCAGCGTCGCGCCCGAGCTCTTCACGCTCAGCGTCGCGCTGCGCTCGCCCATCGGCGTATTCAAGGTCAGATTCCAGTTGCCGTCCACAGCCATCGATCGTTCTCCTGGCGTTGCCATCCCGCACCCCGAAGCACTGTTCGAGGAAGCCTCGGGGCGCCCCTATAGCGCATCTTTGCTGATAAGCCCAATACGGCGATCGGTTGCGTCACGCGCGCGCGGCCCGCAAGCGGTTGGCGACCACGAAGCGGAAGGCGACGAACTGCAGTGCAAAAGCCGCGACCTTGGCGCCGCCCGCGACCACGGTGATGTAGAGCACCCACAGCTTGATGTCGCCGGTCATGGCGACCGCGATGGTGCCGAGACCAAGCGCGAACATCAGCGCCGCCCAGGCGAAGCCGGCGACGTTGACGTATTCCGGAATGGTCTCCGCCACGATCGGCGGAACGTAGCGCAGCATCCAGCCGCGCTTGAGCATGATGAGGCCGATGGCGAAATGGCCGATCGCAGGCTTGGCGAACATGAAGCGCGGGTCGTTGGTCAGCAGCGTGACGCCGCCGAGCACGATGACGAGGCCGACGCTGGCATAGGCCATGAAGCTGAGGCTCACACCCCTGACGCGGGCGTAGACCACCTGGACCACCGCGACGGCGACCGCGGCGGCCGTGGCCAGCACGACGTTATCGGTAGCGATATACAGGATGAAGAAGACCGCAGCCGACAGGAAGTCGGCCGTCAGTTTGGCAAACACGTCCTTCACGCACGTCTCCCTGGGGCACACCCCGTCACGAATCCTGGCCGGACATTGCGGCCGCAGTCGGTGCGGCGATGTCTTTCGTCTTACGATACTCAGGATACCAGCGCGTGAAATAAAGTGCACTGTTGCGTGCGGCAAAGGCGATGGCGAGGCCGGTCCAATAGGGCAGGCCGGGGACGTAGAGCGTCATCAGGTTGCCGACCATCATCAGCAGCGCCGACAGCGTCCAGGCGCCGGTGATGACGTAATTGGCGCGCAGAAAGCCGGGAATCGCCACGGTTTCCGGCGGGACCGCCTCGAGCGCATATTGCAGCGTGAACGGAGTGCGCAGCAGCATCGAGCCGAGCGACAGCGCGAAAATGCCGCAGTCGACCGCGAGGCGCACCGCCGAGGCGCTCAGCGTCGGGTCGATGAGGCTGAGGTAGGCGGCTACGCTTGCGAACACGATCGTCGAGCCCAGGCCGAGGATCTTGATCGAACGTCCCTTGGCGACGTCGAGCGCAATCACGGCCAGGCACATCACCGTGGCTACGGCCAGGCTGAGCGTGGCCGAGACCACCATCATCAGCGCAGCGTAGACGCCGTAGGGCGCAAGGATAAGGAAGATCGTCATGGCGTTGGTCTGGCCAATCTTTACACCGCCAAGATTGATAGGGCGCGGACGGCGCCGCGTCAAGCAAATCTTGACAGTGTCAAAATTTCGTGAGATCGCGAATTAATACAGGTTAATCAATGGTTTGGATTTTCGCTGCCGACCCAATTGCCGTGGAAGCCATCGGGCACGCGGTGTCCGAGATGCACCAGGGCGACGGGACCGCCGCCGATGTCGGTGGCGTTGAAGACGGCGAGGTCGCTGGTGTTGGAGCCGGCGCGCCAGACCACGGTCAGCAGCCAGCCGTCGCCCTCGGCGGCATCGAGGCTGCGCGGCACGAACACCGGCTCGGACAGGGTGTCGCCGGCGGGCAGCAGGTGGGTCGCCTGGCGCGTGCCGGCGCCGTCGACACGGGCGAGCCCGGACAGCGCGCCGAACAGCGGCCCATCCGGATTGGCGCAGGCGTACCAGCCGTGACGGCTCTTGAGCCCGGCGCGGCGGTCGTCGATGCGGGGAAATTCGCCGGTGAGGTCGTCGAGATAGGTTTGCGTGAAGCGGTCGGTGCTGCCGGCGAGGTCGAAGCTCCAGCGGCACAGCCGCGCGACCGACTTTGCCGGATCGGTCGGGCGCCCGTCGGGATGCGGAAACAGCGGCGCTTCCTCGAACTGCATGACGTCGGCGACGATGCGGCTGCCGTCCTCCCAGGCGTTCATGATGTGGAAGACGTAGCAGGCGTCACCGCGAAACCAGACGATGTCCTTGATGTCGCCGCTGCGCTTCATCACACCGACATAGGCGCCCTTGTCGGGCTCCCAGGCATAAGGCGGCTTGCCGGACATTGCGCGCTCGATGCTGCCGGTGAGCGGCAGGATTGGAAACAGCACGTGGTTGGCCGTGACGATGAAGTCGTGCACCATGCTGGCATAGGGCGCCTCGAAACGATCGATGCGCGTCAGCTTGCCGGCAGCATCGACCGTGCCGTAGGACAGCGCCGGCGTCAGCGGACCGGCGGCGTTGTAGCCGAAGAACAGCAATTCGCCGGTGACCGGATCGGTCTTCGGATGCGCGGTGAAGGCGCCGCGCAGGCGGCCGCCGAAATCGTGGTAGCCGCGGGTGGCGAGCGTGCCCGGCTCGATCGCGGTCGGCAGATGCGCCTCCTCGAGCGCGAGCAGGCGGCCGGCATGGGCGATGATGTTGGTGTTGGCGACGCCGCCATCAGTGACGTCGGCGGGCGCGTCCGCCAGCCGGCGGCCGAAGCCGCCGAACAGGGCGTGGCCGGCCTTGCGCTCGGCCTCGAATTTCGGCGTGCGGATCCAGCGGTTGCGATAGGACGCGCGGCCGTTCTCGAGATGGAAGGCGTGCAGCATGCCGTCGCCGACGAACCAGTGCGAGCCGGGCGAAGCGAATTGCGGGTTGGGGCCATTGCGATAGAACGTGCCGTTCAGCTCACGCGGCAGCTCGCCGGTGATTGCGAGGAACGGCGCGTCGCATTCGAACGGGATCGGCGCGAGATTGCTGCGCTCCTTCCGAGTCTGCCGGGCGGTCGTCGGCGTAGCGTCGCTCATGGTCGTTCCTCCACTTTATCTTTACGTTGTAAAGATAAAGCTAGCGGGCGAACATGGCGGGGTCAAGCCAAATCTTTACGCTGTCAAAATTGCTTGTATAAGGAAGCTCATGACGAGCAAGACTGAAAAAGTCCGGGCGCAGCCTCGACGCATCGCGACATCGGCGGCACGGGCGCGGGTGCGGCGGGCGGCCGGCACAGCGGGCGAGGCGGCGACGCCCTATCATCACGGCGCGCTGCGTGATGCGCTGCTGGAGGCGGCCGAGCGCGTGCTGGAGCGCGACGGGCTCGCCGGACTCACCTTGCGCGCAGTGGCGCGCGAGGCCGGCGTGTCGCATGCGGCGCCGACGCATCATTTCAAGGATCTCACCGGCCTCGTCAGCGAGCTCGCCGCGATCGGCTTCACGCGCTTCAACGCCGCGATGAAGGCGGCGGGCGAGCAGCCGGGCACGCCGATCGAGCGCGCGATGGCGCGCGCCCGCGCCTATGTCGCCTATGCGCAGGCCAATCCCGGCATGTACGGGCTGATGTTCCGCACCGAGCGGCTCGACTATTCGCGGCCGTCGCTGCACGAGGCGGCCGAGGCCTCGTTCGCCGGGCTGGCGGGCTCGGTGGCCGCACGCAGCGAAGGCCAGGTCGGCAACGAGGAGCTGTCGCTCGATCAGGCCGCCGCGATCGCGCGCGCCTGGTCGCTGGTGCACGGCTACACGATGCTGCTGCTCGACGGCCGTCTCGCCGACATCCTGCGCCGCTCGCCTGCTGGCACCAACGCCGAATCGCTGCTCGAGGCGATGCTGAAGGCCACCGTGCCGAAGCTGCCGCCTGGCGCGCAAGTCGCGGGATGAGGACCAGGAATGCGAGAGAAAGCGGCTCGCGGCCCGCGCAAACTGGGGACGGCTCGAAACGGCGGCCGGAAACACCTGACAGCGTCGCCAAATTATCCTAGAACGGCGGCCTCGCGAGGTTCATCTCTTCTCATCGATCATGCCTGTCATCCCGCCGACCAAACCCTATCGCATCGGCCGCTCCAAGACGGGGCTCGGCCTGTTCGCAACCCAGCCGATCAAGAAGGGCACCAAGATCGTCCGCTATTTCGGTCCGCTGCTGGATTCGAAGAAGGCGGACGAGGACGCGATCGAGAACAAATATCTGTTCGAGCTCGACAAGCGCTGGACCATCGACGGCTCGGTCCGTGAGAACGTCGCCCGCTACATCAATCATTCCTGCAAGCCGAACGCCGAGTCCGACGTCAAGCCGCGCAAGAAGAAGATCTTCATCCGGGCCATCAAGAACATCGAGCCCGGCGAGGAGATCAACTACGACTACGGCACCGACTACTTCAAAGCCTATCTGAAGCCGATCGGCTGCAAATGCGACGCCTGCGAGAAGAAGCGGGCGAAGCAGAAGGCCGAGGCGCGTGCCGAGCGGACGCGGGTGAAGGCGAAGGCCGAGAAGAAGGCGAAGAAAAAGGTCGAGAAGCCCGTCAAGGACAAGGCCAAGCAGCGGCCCAAGGCCAGAGCCAAATCGGGCGGCGAGGCTGCTCGCGGCAAGGCCAAGACCCGGCGCCCGGCTGCCGGCAATCGCGGCAAGACCAGATCCACCCCGGCGAAGACCCTGACCAGCCGCGCCAAGGCGGCCTGAGCCGATCAGCTCGTTTCCGGGATCTCTCAGGACGGCTTGCCGAAGGCCAGCGTCGTCCAGGTGACGCCGGAAGCCCGGTTCTCCGCGCCGAGCGACTCGCCATGCCGGTTGAGCTGGAGCGTCAGCCCGAGCTGCCGCGCCGGCTCAACGATCGTCTCGGCCGCGATGTCGAACATCCGGCGGCCCGGCGGCACCGGACCATGCCGCAACGTCATGATCAGCATTCCGCCGGGAGCAATCCGCGCCGCGATGTTGGGAAGCGCGCGTCGCCGCTGCTCCTCATCGAGATGCATCAGGACGGCGGTCAGCATGACGAGGTCGAACTGCTCGCCACGAGCGGCCAGTGTGGCGAGCTCCGGAAGGCTGTCGTCGATCCAGGTGATCGCAGGCGAGGCATGCAGCCGCATGGCGCCGACGCGCAGCGCATCGGTCGGCTCGACGGCAACCACCTGATGTCCGAGGCCTGCAAACCACGCGGCGTCGCGCCCCGTGCCCGCTCCAATGTCGAGCACGCGTGCGGGCGTATTCGGCAGCAGATGAAGCACGGCGGCATGAACCTGTTCCGACGGGATGCTCTCGTACCGCACGAAGAGACTGTCGGCTTCAGCGGCGTAGCCTTCCGTTCCTCTCACCTGCGGCTGCATCGCTGCGATCTCCTGTCGGTCGCCGATTATGCCGAAGGTGCATTCGCCGCGCATGCCCAATCTCGGTTGGGGCGGGAGCGCCGGCCCGCGCGAGCACGATGGCCGGCGCTCATTACCGATCGGCGTCACGCCGCTACGGTGCCGGAACTGCGGCGCAAGCCGATATATTGCAGCTCGGCGAAGACGCCGGTGCCCACCGCCTGGGCCGCGACGAAGATCTCGCCGAGCGCGTTCGGGGTGACGAGGCCCGAGAACAGGAGCGCGATGCTGCCGACCGTCCACGCCGCATTGCCGGCGATGACCAGAAGGATCAGCGGCCTTGGCGCCATCGGCCGCGCGCCCAGCCAGCCGACGAAGGCCGCGTAGACGATCAGGAACAGACCGGTCTCGCGCAGCAGCGCGTCGGGCAGTTGCAGCAGCGCCGCCAGCGGCGAGGCGCCGAATGTGAGCGCGAGCCCGGCAATGCCGCTGAAGGCGGCATCGGCGAGCAGGGCGCGGCGGAGCAGGGCGGACGAGGTGATCATGTCGGGTCTCCTTTGGTTTGGGGTGAGGGCGGTTCAGCGGAACCAGGCCAGGAGCTGACGGCGCAGGCGCGCCGGGCGCAGCGAGCGTGCTGCCCTTGTCTCGATGGCGTAGACTTGCGCGAAGACGAGGCTGCCGGTGACGTGCAGCAGCGGCTCCGGCAGGTTGAGCGAGCGCGCCAGCAGCGATGTCGCGAGACCCGCCAGCCAGTGGCCGACTGCGGTGAAGGGAAAGGTCTCGGGATTGCGCTGCCTGCTCATCGTCATCTCCTGTGGTGAGGACGATGACCTGCGCCGGGAGGCATTTCGATTACCTGGCAGGTCATGGAGGCGCTGACGTCAGCGTGATAGGTCTTGGCCCATGAATGCACAGCTTGCTTCGGCGCGCGCCGACCGCGCCAGACCCGTTCATGTCGGTGAGCACCTGCGGCAATGGCGGCAGCGCCGGCATCTCAGCCAGCTCGATCTCGCGCTCGATGCCGAGATCTCGGCGCGCCATCTGAGCTTCGTGGAAACCGGCCGCGCCGCGCCGTCGCGCGACATGGTCCTCAAACTGGCGGAGCGACTGGACGTGCCCTTGCGCGAACGCAACGTTCTGCTGGTGGCGGCCGGCTACGCGCCCGCCTTCCAGCAGCGCCCGCTGGATGATCCGGCGCTCAAGCCCGCGCGCGAGGCGATGAACCTCGTGCTCAAGGCCCATGAGCCCAACCCTGCGCTCGCGATCGACCGGCACTGGAACCTGGTCGCGGCGAACCGGATGATCGCGCCGCTGCTGACAGGCGTCCCACCGCGACTGCTTGCGCCGCCGCTCAACGTGCTGCGCGTGGCGCTGCATCCGGAGGGGCTCGCAGCGCGGACGGTGAATCTCGCCGAATGGTCCGGACATCTGCTCGAGCGGCTGCACCGGCAATGCGAGGCGACGGCGGATGCCGATTTGCTGAAGCTTTATCAGGAGCTGAAGTCCTATCCGTTCCCGGCGCGATCGGCGCCGCTCGCGGCCGACAGCGTCGCGATCCCGCTGCGGCTGCGGGTCGGGACCGACGTGCTGAGCTTCTTCTCGACGACGATGGTGTTCGGCACGCCGGTCGACATCACGTTGTCGGAGCTGGCGCTGGAGACCTTCTTTCCGGCCGATGAGCTCACGGCCATCAGGCTGAAGGAGATGGTTACCTCGCCGTGACCGCGCTTGTCTCGGCGATGCAGAGGCTTATCTTGCGCGGATCGCAAGCGAACCTGGAGCGAGGCGCATGAGCACCTTGAAGCCGCTGATCATTGATGTCGTCTCCGACGTCGTCTGTCCCTGGTGCTACATCGGCAAGAAGCGCATCGAGGACGCGCTGGAGCTCGTGCCGGACGTTCCGGTCGAGGTGAATTTCCGGCCGTTCTTCCTCAATCCCTGGGTGCCGCGCGAGGGCATCAGCCGCGAGCAGTACCTGACGACCAAGTTCGGATCGGTCGAGGCCTACAAGGGCATCGCGGGCCGCGTGGTGGCGGCCGCGGAGCAGGAGGGGCTGAGCTATCATCCCGATCGTGTTGCCCGTCAGCCCAACACGATCGATTGTCATCGTCTGATCCGCTGGGCCGCCGAGATCGGCAAGGCGCCCGAGATGAAGCAGCGGCTGATGGAATTGTATTTCCGCGACGGCGGCGATCTCACCGATATCGATGTGCTGGTGCAGGCCGCAGCGGATTGCGGGCTCGATGCCCAGGTGGTCCGCAAGATGCTGGCGACCGACGAGGATGTGGCGCTGGTCTCTGCCCAGGCGCAGGAGGCCGCGGAGAAGGGCATCTCCGGAGTTCCGACCTACGTCTTCGCGCAGAAATACGCCGTCTCCGGTGCGCAGGATCCGCAGATGCTGGCCCGTGCCATCCGGCAGGTGTCGGCGGAGGTCAACGCCGAGGCGGCTGAGTAGTCGGCCGGCGCCTTCGGATGGCGCGGATCGCATGCACCGCGCGGCGTGCCATGGCCAGGCCTTCGCGTCGCGCCGTCAATGCGCCGTGAATAAGCTCGACGACCGGATCGCGCGTATAGAGCGGGATAATCACGTCACCGATGGCGAGGCGCTCGCGCCAAATCGGGTTGATCATGGGATGGTCGGGACCGGCAGTGGAGTCGGCGGCGTTGATCTTCGGATCCGCGCAAAGGTGCCGTGTCAGGTCGAGCGTCAGCTGGACACCGGGCGAGTATTTCGCGAAGCGCTCGTCGACGCCGAGCTTGAAGAAGAAGGCGCGGTCCTGATGGCGCAACACGACGCCAGCGGCGACGGTGGTGTCGCCCGCCCGGAGGCTGATGATCTCGCAGGCCTCGTGCTGCGCAAGCGCCGGTGCCGCGTGTCGGATGAACGCCGCGTCGCCGTCGTGCTGGATCAGCGCAGTGCCGCGGCGTCCCTTCCAGCCGCTCGCCTCCAGGACCAGAAACGTCTCCAGCGCAGCGGAGACGTCGCCGGGAGAGCGCGCGACCTCGAAGCGAACCGCGCCATGCTCGGCCAGCCGATGACGCAGGCGGCGCAACTCCTTCAGCTTCTTGGCGCCGAGCGCGTCATGCAGCACTTGGTCGGCGTCCCCGGTCGCATCGAGAAAGGCTCTTTCATAGCAATGCAGCATGCGCGGGCGCAGGCCGCCGCGACGAAGGGCCGCGTCGAACGCCTGCATCACGGAGCCTGCCAGCGACATGTCGCGCAGCAGCACGGCGCGAGCGCCTGTTCGTCGCGCTTCGTCGAGCATCTGCGCCGCAGCCGGCTCCGCGCTCCCTGCGTCGAGCAGCGGCGTGCACAAAGTGCCGTAGGGATGGCCACTGGCGAGCGCGGGCAGCGGAAGCCTGCAGGCATGCCATAGGGAGGTCGTGGGCATCAGGCCGATGAGACGCGAAGGCTGATCGTCGTCCCATGCGCACAGCGCCGATGTTCCGGTGCGGCCACGCGCCGTGGCGTTCACCGCGCGTTCCCAGCCGGGCAGGTAATAGCCGTTCGGCTCGCGCGCACGCTCCGCCAGATCCTGCCATGCCTGCGGTGAAATGGTCTCGAGCGGCACCAGGTGGGCGGCGCGCACGCGCGCGCGCGGATCGGCCTGGTGGTCCCTTGCCGTCGATGAAGCAGTCGCAATCGCGCGATCGATGATCTCGGCCACGTCCCGATGGTCCCCTCGCGGCGCGGACAACCCGCACCGCGCGGGCGACACTAGCGCAAAGCTGAGAAGAGACACTTGACGTTGGCAGACAATTCGAATCGATGCGTTAACGGCCGGTTCAGCCTATCGCCGGCTGCGATCAGCGGATCAGCGCCACCTCGCGGAAGGCGCCGATCAGGGGCTTCTCGAGCTTGCCCTCCATCTCCTGGAGGATCTCATAGGCCTTCTCGCGCGTCATCACCGGCTTGTAGCTGCGATATTCGATCAGCGCAGAGAAGATGTCGGAGATGGTGAGGATGCGTGTCAGATCTGGAATGTTGTCGGCCATAAGCCCATCGGGATAGCCGCTGCCGTCGAGAAATTCGTGATGGTGGCGCACCGCCTTGAGCACTTCGTCGGTGATCGCTGCGTTGTCCTTCAGCGCTTCGTAGCCGGCCACGGGATGGGTTTCCACCAGCGTGCGTTCCTTGACGTCGAGCCGTCCCGGCTTGTCGAGAATGGTCAGCGGGATTTTGGCCTTGCCGATGTCGTGGAACATCGCGGCCATGTAGAGACGCTCCAGATCGGAACTGTGGACGCCGAGGCTCAAGCCGAAATCCACGGTGATGCCGGTCACGAGCAGGCAGTGTTGATAGGTGCCTTCGTGATGGCGGCGAACGGTGGCGAGCCAATCGGACAGACCGTTTTCTGCAATGCATTCGGCAATTCGCTTGCCGGCGCGCCGGGTCTCCTCGACGTCGATCGCTGCACCGCCCAGCACGGCTGCAAACATCGAGGCGATGCAGGACGCGCCGGTAAATGCGGCCTGTCGGTCGTCGACCGCGATGCTCTTGGCCGCAGAACCGGGGCGCACATCGAGCAGCTTTCCGAGCAACTGATTGCGGCTCGGCGTGCTCGACAGCACGCTCGTCGCGCCGAGCGCATAGGCCTGGACCGTCGACAGACGGGATTTGTTGTTGGTGAGGAAGATCCGCCGCGGAATACGCGAGAGCCGGTCGGAGATCTCCTTCAATGCGGTGATGTTGTCGACGCGGCGCAGATCGGCGGCCACGACGATCGCGTCGATGTCTCCGCCTTTGAATTCGGCGTCACCGATCAGTTCAGATGTGAGCGAGCAGCGCTCGGCCAGCATGCCGCGAAGCAGAGCGAGCTTGGCTGTGTCATCGCCGACGAGGTGAACGTTCATGGAAAGCCAGGTCCAGGGTCATTCCGCGCTTTTGCGAACCAGATGTTCCGCAGGAATCGTTAAATTTGAGCCATTCGTTCGCTGTGCGGTTGCGGAGTTGCGTTAGCTAAGAACTAACAATCCGCAACTGATGCGGTAGCCCGTTCCTGCACGCCAACTGACGTGGCGAGTTCCAGTCGACGTGGCGGATCCAGATCGCCTTCGGGTCAAAATCACTTCATCGGCAGGACGGCTTTGTAATCTTCAGAAACACAGTCGTCGGCGGACGCCGCGCGTCGCCGGTCGATGATCTCGTTGTGCCTGATCGTGAGCCGATAGGTCTGGCGCCGGAGCGCGGCGCCGCTCACCGAGATGATTCCGGCCCGCACGCAGGCGGTCCATGTATCGCCGGCATCGATCTGTCGGGCGGATGTGGCCTCGAGATCGCGCGGCAGCGTCGTTGCGACGAAGATCATGTCGAGATTCTTGCGCACCAGAAGTGCGACATCCGGCGCGGCTTCGGGCTGCGGTGGCGCGGGCGCCTTGGCGCGCATGAAGGCCGGCAGGCGCGCATTGCTGTCGGCGGCGCAGCCGGCCAGAAGCAGGGCCGAGAGCAGCCCCACCTGTGACGCAATCCGCCGCATGTCTCATCGCCCCCGTTGCGGCGCGCACGCTAGCCAGCGATCGCGGCATTGCTACGGGGATCTCGTGCAGCAACGATGTCCGGCCGCGGGCGGCAAGGGCGCGAACGGCGCCGGCCGTGCGGCGTCGTGCTCACCGGATTGTGCCCGTCGGGATGAACCGGGTCACGAACCGGCTCGACCAACAGGCACGCCATGAGCAGATTGGAGGTCCCATGTTTCGGCACGCTCTCAGGGCTGCATTGCTCGCCGGCGGCCTGTTTGCCGGCCTCACTCCCGCATTGGCCGAAACCAGCAGGCTGGCGCTGGTGATCGGGCAGTCGGCCTATCGTTCGGTGACGCCGCTGCCGAATCCCGCCAATGACGCCAAGGTCATGGCGCAGATGCTGGGGGAGGCGGGGTTCGAGGTGACGACGGCCGCCGATCTGTCGCAGCGGGACCTCAACAGGGAGGTGGGCGACTTTGCCGCCAAGATTGCGGCCAAGGGACCCGACACGGTCGCGCTGGTGTTCTATGCCGGCCACGGCCTGCAGATCGATGGCGAGAACTATCTCGTGCCCGTCGACGTGGATCCGCGACGTGAAGCCGACATTCCGCTGCAGGCCGTGCGTCTCAACGATCTCCTGAACACGCTGAATTCTGTGCCGAGCCGGATGCGCATCCTGCTGCTCGATGCCTGCCGCAACAATCCGTTTCCTGCCATCAGTCAGAACGTGGGCCGCGGCCTTGCGCTGGTCGACACAAAGACGGGAGCGCCGGGCACCTTCCTGTCCTACTCGACCTCGCCCGGTGCGGAAGCCGAGGATGGCACCGGCGCCAACAGCCCCTACACCACGGCGCTGCTGCAGGCGGCGCGGGAACCGGGCCTTCCGATCGAGCAGGCGTTCAAGCGCGTGCGCGTCGCGGTGAACAAGGTCACCGAGGGTCGGCAGACGCCGTGGGATTCGTCGTCCTTGACGGAGGATTTTCGCTTCGTGGTGTCGGCGGATGCGGGCGCTGCCAATGCCGGCCCGCGGCCGGTCGTCGCCAAGCGCAGCGTCGACGAATGGAAGCGCAACCTGGAGGGCAAGCCGATCGAGGCCGCCAACGAAATCATCGTCGGCGACGGCAGCGTCGAGGCGTATGAGGCCTTCGTGGCGCTCTACACCGCGCCGCCCTATGGCCCGCAGGCGCGCGAATGGCTCGACCTCCACAACAGGATGGCAGCCTGGAACGAGGCGGTGCTGATCAATACGGTGGCGTCCTATCAAGGCTTTCTCGACCGCTATCCGAACAGCGACCTGACCCCGACCGCGCGCAAGCTGATCGAGCGCTTGCGCAACCGGCCCGTGGTGACGCCCGTGGTGGCGGCCGCCAACGCGGCGATCCCGGCAACCCCGCCGGTCGTGCCGGCCGTTGCCGCGGCTGGTCCCACCTGTCCATGCTCGCAGACGCCTCCGCCGGGCCGGAAGTCCGAGACGCAGAAGCGGGTCGAAGAGAAGCCGGCCCGAAAGCGCGACGAGGATCCGCCCAGGCGCGCTAGCCGCACACCCCGTCGCGATCCAGATGATGTCGTCGTCTATGCGCCGCCGCCTCCGCCGCGCGAGTATTATGGACCGCCGGTGCGCGTGGCGCCGCCGGTCAGTATCGGGATCGGCATCGGCGGTGGCTATGGCGGTGGTTATGGGCGGGCTCCGCAGAGCTATCCGACACGGCGCGGTTACGGCTACTGAAGCTCGCTGACCTCTGCGCATCGATGTGGCCGTCCGCAGGGGCGGCCACTGACGTTTGAGAGGTTCGTTCGGGTCGTCCTCTCGGTTCCGCCATCCGTCATCGCCCACCACCACTCGTCCCGCGGATGCCGCCGCCCGTCCCATCCCGCTCGATCCGCCTGCGAAGGCTGCTTTCATGGCCCGGCTGCGTCGCCTCGGATGCAGTTTGCGGGAGGAAGAGGTCCATGTCATTGCGTCGAGCGGGTGTTTGCGCGGTCGTCATCTGGAGCCAACTGATGGTGGTGCCGGCCGTCTCCTGGCAGCACTGGAGCGGCGATGCCGGTGGGACGCGGTTCTCTCCGCTGGCGCAGATCACGCCTTCCAATGTCGATCGGCTCGTGCCTGCCTGGGACTATCACACCGGGGATCTGCAGAGCCGGCCGCCCGCGGCCGCCTTGCGGACCAAGTTCGAGGCGACGCCGATCCTGGTCGAGGACAGCCTGGTGTTCTGCACGCCGTTCAACGAGGTGGTGGCGCTCGATCCCGGCACCGGCGTTCAGCGCTGGCGTTTCGATCCCAAGGTCGGCAACGGACGGCGCCCGGCCAATCGCTATGCCTGCCGCGGCGTTGCCTATTGGGTGGACGAGCGGGCGCCAGCCGGCGTGGCGTGCCGCAGCAGGTTGTTCATGGGCACGGTCGATGCCCGCCTGATCGCCCTCGATGCCCGGACAGGGCAGCCCTGCGCCGGCTTCGGAGCGGACGGTGAAGTGCGGATCGACATCGCCAAGGACCTGCTGTGGCCGGGCGAATTCCAGATCACCTCGGCGCCGGTGGCGAGCAGGGGTGTCGTGGTGGTCGGCTCATCGATCGGCGACAATGTGCGGGTCGATGCGCCCGAAGGCACGGTCCACGGCTTCGATGCGCGCACCGGCGAGCTGCGCTGGCGTTTCGATCCGCTGATCCATGACGGCATCGCGGCGGGACATGCGAACGTCTGGGCGCCGATGTCGGTCGACGAGGTGCGCGGCCTCGTGTTCCTTCCGACATCCTCGCCCAGTCCGGATTTCTTTGGCGGTGCGCGTCCGGGTGACAACAGGCACGCCGATTCCGTGGTCGCTCTGCGGATCGAGAGCGGCGCACTGGCCTGGTCGTTTCAGACCACGCATCACGACGTCTGGGACTACGATCTGCCGGCGCAGCCGACCCTGGCGCGGATCGAGACCGGGCAGGGTGCACGTGACGTCGTGATGCAGCCGACCAAGCAGGGTTTCGTGTTCGTGCTCGACCGCGACACCGGCGCGCCGATCTGGCCGGTGGAGGAGCGCGCGGTGCCGCAGGGCGCCGTCGAAGGTGAGGTTCTGTCGCCGACGCAGCCGTTCCCGACCCATGTGCCGCCGCTGCTGAATCAGCACTTCGAAGTGGCAGAGGTCTTCAGGGCCGTGCCGCGCGTCGTCGATTCCTCCTGTGACGATCAGCTCGCGGCGTTGCGCAATGAAGGTCTCTACACGCCACCGACGACTCAGGGTGCGTTGCTGTTTCCAATGACCGGAGGCGGCGTGAACTGGGGCGGCGTGGCGTTCGATCCCGTGCACCAGATCCTTTACGCCAATGTCAGCCGCGCCATCCACATCGTCAGGCTGATCCCGCGCGCCGAAGCTGACCGGATGACGCCGCCGCGCGGTGTCGATTTCGGATTGCAGCGCGGGTCACCGTTCGCGGTGACGCGGGTGGTCGCCATGTCCAGGCTCGGCCTGTTGTGCAACCGGCCGCCATGGGGCGAAATGGTCGCGGTCGATCTCAAGGCCGGCAGGATCCTGTGGCGCTCGACGGTCGGCACCACCGAGGATCGCGCGCCGCTCGGGCTGGCGTTCAAGTGGGGCACGCCGCTCGTCAACGGCGTCGTGGTCACGGGCGGCGGCCTCGTCTTCACCGGCGCGATGGATGCCTATCTGCGCGCCTTCGACGCTGTCTCAGGTCAGGAGCTCTGGCAGGGCCGGTTGCCGGCGCCGGGCATCGCCATTCCGATGACCTATGAATGGAAGGGCGAGCAATTCGTGGTGATCGCAGCGGGCGGCCATTCGGAGGCGGGCACATCGCTCGGCGACAGCGTCGTGGCGTTTCGGCTGGCGCGCGATGGCGAAGGGCCCTCGCTGTGGTCACGGACGATTGATCGTCCGGGCGGACGGTTCGCCGCCGGCGCCCTGCTCGCGGTCGGGGTGCTGGTCGGTCTGTTGGTGACGTTGTGGCGATGGCGCCTGCGGCGGGTCTAGCCCGCCGCGCCGCCATCAGTCGAATGCGACGCCGATCCGCTTGTCGTGGCTCCAGACTGCGTGGCAGCGCCGCGTGAACTTGTCGGCCGGGATCACCAGCGTGAAGGCTTCGGGCAGACCGACCGGGCTGACCACCTCGACCCTGGCGCCGGTGTCGGACATGTTGCGGACCATGCAATCGACCGCGCCGCCGCCGTCGAATGCCAGCCTGCCCTGCTTCAGCACCCGATGCCTCGGTGCAATGCGCTTGTCACTCGTCTCGCTCATGGCCTGTAACCCGGTGCCGAATGGCGTCACCTTTCGCGTCAAAAGCACCTAAAATAAATCAGTCTCGCGTTTCGATCAGATGAATCCGGCCTGCGAAGCCCGGGCCGTCGCCTTCATGTTTCGTTAACCCCCCCCGCCGGGCCGCGGATCAGAGAGGCCGCAGATCAGAGCATCGCGAAGGCGCTCGACACCATGGCCACCGGCTTGCCATCGCCGGCGCTGGTCAGTGTGACCCGCCCGAAGCTCATGGTGCGGCCCATCCGCACCACGCGCGCATCCGCCAGCACGTCAGCGGAGGCAACGGCGCGCATGAAATGCGTGGTCTGGTCGACAGTGGTCATCGGCCGGTAGCCGCCGCTCGCGGCGACCATCCCGATCACCATCGCGGTATCGGCAAAAGCCATCAGCGCCTGGCCGCAGACGACGCCATTGTCGCGGCAGAGCCGCGGCGAGAACGGCATGCGCAGGATGGCGCCGGCTTCGCCCTGCGGAGACGGCGCGATGTCCTCGACGATCAAGCCAAGATCCTTGATCCAGGGCGCGAACACGTCATCGAGGATGCGCCTCGCGTCGTCGGTGGTGAAGTTCAGGGTCTCGTTCGGCACGCGCGGAGGTCCTTCCATGATCGTGTCATCGATTTGTCTTGGCATCGACTTGCCTCGCCGCGATCGGCGGAGCCGCCGGAATGTTGCCGCAGAGCGGCGGCTTGAAAAGGCCGGAGTTGGAAAACTATGATGAGGGCACACCGTGGAACAGACGGCAGGTGCGCGCAGACGATGCGGCCGTGAACATCCCGACCTGTGGTCCACCGTTCCGGCACAGTGCCGCGGGCTTGGCGCATGGCGAAGCGATGGTATAAGGCGCCTATACCGGGGAGTAACCAATGAAGAAGCTGATCGTGACGATGGCGGTCGCCGTGCTGGCCGGCTGGGCGGTTCCCGCAATGGCGCAGATGCCCAACATCAACCTTCTCGCCGACGGTCCCTCCAAGTCGCCCGAGGAGAAAGAGGCCGAAGCGGCGCGGGAGCAGGCCTACAAGGACACCATGCGCAAGATTCCGGACGCCAAGACGAGCGCCGATCCCTGGGGCAACGTCCGGGCGGCGGAGCAGCCCAAGGCGGCGCCTGCCATGAAGACCACCGCGGCCAAGAAGCCGAAGGCTGTCGGCAGCACCAACTGAGATTTATCGCGTTCGGGTCGGCGGGCTCTGATCCTCCCGGGCCCGCTTGCCTGATTGCGGACTCGGATTCCTCGCGGCCCCGTCTATATTGACGGTGTGGCAGCGCGTTGGAGTTCGTCGATGGGGATGCGTCCTCGAGACATGGCCAGCCGGATGGCGGCCCGGCGCCAGAGGAAGAGCGCAGGCCCGGTTCGCGACGGCTACGTTCGTGATACGTTCACGCTGCCGCGCGAGCAAGCGCGCGCCAAGGCCCGCGATTATCTGACCCGCTATCCCAAGGCCGGCTACATGAGCGCCGTCGAAAGCTGGCGCGAGCTTCCCGATGGGGCCATCGAGTTCACGATGCGGCGGCTTCCCAGCGCCGATTGAATCATTCCGGCTAGCGCCTCATTCCTTCTCGCCGAGAAGCTTGCGCGTGTCGCGATTGATGAAATGAAGCCGCGTGCAGGCCTTGCAGACCACGGTTTCATAGGCGTACGCGGGATCGCCGGGCTTCGGCTCTTCCAGCCAATGCTGCACGTTCATCCCCGTTCGCGGACATTTGAAGATCAGATTACCCATACAAATTTAAATGTCTGCCAGGATGCAGACAGGCATTTTGATCTGGATCAAGCTCGGCTGGCGAAATGACGCGCAGTCACCTCGCCGGCCACAGGCTTCGGTTGTGGTTCTCGTCGGTGACGATCTACAAGAGGTGTGGCGAGCCGTCAGGCCTGATCCAGCGACTCGGCGACGATCCGGATGCGGAAGACCGGCTGCCGTGCCTCGTCGAGCAGCTCCATCTGCCATTCGGAGTTTTCGGCGAGCTTGCGCGAGATGCTGCTGGCCATGTCGGCACAGACGGTGGTCATCTCTTTCCAGGCTGCGTTGCGGTCGGCGCACTCGGTCCCATACTCGGACGCGCCTGAGAAGTGGCCGTTACGGATACGAAAGAAATAGAGCGGCATTGCCAAAACCGGTGAGCCCTGACCGCCCCAGGCCGCTGGGTTTGATGTACGCATCGCAAATGGAAGCGCAAAACCCCCTCGGATCAATTCCGGTAAAATACGGTCGGTCGCGCTGTCCGTTGAGCTGATTGCCGTTGAGGATGTGCGGCGCAATCGGACGGATTGCGGGCCAACGAATGAGCCTCGGAGAATGAGCCTCGGACCGCCGCGGTCCGAGGCTCGGCGTCAACGTCGTAGCTTCCCAGCGAGGGCAGTTCGGCAATGACGTAATTAGACTAGTGCGAAACTAGTAGGCGTGCCTTGCGTCAGATCAAGGTTGCCATCTCGATCAATCGCCGTGGGACGCGCGCCTAGCTGTGATCGAAGATTCGTTCCGGCACGACTGTCAGTCGGTAGGCGATCTGCGTCGCGCCGTCGACCAGTTCCAAGAGTTCATCGCAAGCCGGACAACGCCTCTCTCCCGCGGCGCCTTGCTGCGAGTGAAGCTCGATCCTTTGAAGGCCGGCCCTGCAGGACGGGCAGGTCACGTCATCTCTTGTCATCGCCAATATGAAGCGCAACGCCAGCGATCCGTTCCTCGACATCACGACAATGACGGGGGGATGCATCCCGAGCGGAGCTATCAACGTCGAAAGCCCCGGACGTCGTCCGGGGCTTTCTTTCGGCGCGGATGGTTTCAGGGCCGTGCGCCTACGGGTGACGGAGCCTGCAAATGTTGTAGCTGGCAGGCTACAAGGGATCGGTCGACGGCACACCACGGGCGATACACCAAAGGCGATACACCACTGACAATGTGCGGCGACATCATCGCAACGAACAAACAAATCCGGGGCTGATCAAAAATTTGCTCAGACGTACGACAACCACGATTCTATAACGCAACCCAAAGTTTATGACAATGGTTTGTGGCTTGAAGATGTCGTGAGCGCCGCGTGCTGCGTGATGCGGATCACGCCGGCTTCCATTCGGCCCACTCATTCGCCCGGTCATAGGGGGCTGCGCGAACGGCCCTCGTGGCTCCCTCTGGCATGGCACGAGACAGCGTCCTGGGGTTCGCCGTTTCATCTGTCGCTCCGTCATATGGCGGCCGTCGAGCTGTTCGCGCGCCGGCCATTGCTCCGGTCGGAACGCAGGGTGCCATTCCGATCCAGATAGCCGCGGCAGATCCGCGGACACTTCTGTTGCGGAACTTCATGGCCGGACACAGCTTGCGCGCGGCCGAGCATTGCATGCGCATCTGCATCGAAACCGTGCGCCTGCACGCACGATGAGCCGAACAAAAGCAGAAGAGGCGAGGGAACTTCGTTCCTGTCAGGAGAACCCCGGAATGTGCGATCTACGCACGCGTGTAGGAGTTTGGTAGTTTCAAGGGAAAGACCTGACGAGCACGATCGGTCCAACGATCGCGGCGTTGAAGTCGGCCAGGTCTTCGCTGGGAATCCAGTACTCGAGATGCTCGCGGCCGCCGGCCTCGCGCACCTCGTAGTTGTCGATGAAGCCTCGCAGGATCGCGAAGCGTAGCACATGGCCGCGGCCGCTCGCCGGCACGTTCCAGTCCCGTGCGATCTTCACGGCATAGTCCTCGGTCAGCACCGGGTAGAAGATCGGCTGCTCAGGAAGGCGCGGCGGAAACGCACGCATGCCCGACGCCTCGATCAACGCAAGCTCCTTTGGGCCGACGGGGCGCCACAACGTGAGGGTCTGTTCCTTGTTGGATCCGGTCATGCTGGTCCCGAAAATTGGAAGCGGTGTGCGATGCCCACAGAGAAGGACCAGCAGGATGATAGGGCAAAGCCGAGACGACACTAACAACTTATAATTGAGTCGACGTCTGCCGCAGGCGTGGGAAGCGAGGTTGGAGCGCTCGGACAGGCTGGTCGTCATTCGCGCGATCGCCGGTCGGCGGCTGCGCCGCTCGCGCACATGGCTTCCGCCTCCAGCCGGATCAGGATCCTTTCGCGGTCGCCGTCATCCAGCACCCCGTACTTCGCTTCTGGGCGCGCTGATCGGGCAGCGCTCCCTCGCTGCTGCTCGGTGGACTGCGCGCCGGCCCCCGAGTGGCAGGCGTGTTCCCGCGGTTGTCAGGGGGCTGAGAGCGGTGATTGTTGAGAAGAACATATTGCGAACAAAGAACGGATGGAGTACATTCACCTCAAGATTGCTGGCCGACCTCGTTAACCGTTTGTCCATCTCGCGAATCCCCGCCATAAGGAGCGCCAATGTCCGCCACCGCCCTGCGTATCGTCGAAGGTTCCTCAATGGATAAGAGTAAGGCGCTCTCTGCTGCGCTGTCCCAGATCGAACGTCAGTTCGGCAAGGGTTCGGTGATGAAGCTGGGCAAGAACGACCGCTCGATGGATGTCGAGACGGTGTCGACCGGCTCGCTCGGGCTCGACATCGCGTTGGGGATCGGCGGGCTGCCAAAAGGGCGGGTGGTCGAGATCTACGGGCCGGAATCATCGGGCAAGACCACCTTGGCGTTGCACACGGTGGCCGAGGCGCAGAAGAAGGGCGGCATCTGCGCCTTCATCGATGCCGAGCACGCGCTCGATCCGGTCTATGCGCGCAAGCTGGGCGTCAACATCGACGAGCTGCTGATCTCGCAGCCGGATACGGGTGAGCAGGCGCTGGAAATCTGCGACACGCTGGTGCGTTCGGGGGCGGTCGACGTGCTGGTCGTCGACTCCGTCGCGGCGCTGGTGCCCAAGGCCGAGCTCGAGGGTGAGATGGGCGAGTCGCTGCCGGGCCTGCAGGCCCGCCTGATGAGCCAGGCGCTGCGCAAGCTGACCGCTTCCATCAACAAATCCCACACCATGGTGATCTTCATCAACCAGATCCGCATGAAGATCGGTGTGATGTATGGCTCGCCGGAAACCACCACGGGCGGCAACGCGCTGAAGTTCTATGCCTCGGTGCGCCTCGACATCCGTCGCATCGGCGCGATCAAGGAGCGCGATGAGGTGATCGGCAACACCACCCGCGTCAAGGTGGTGAAGAACAAGCTGGCGCCGCCGTTCAAGCAGGTCGAGTTCGACATCATGTATGGCGAGGGCGTGTCCAAGATGGGCGAGATCCTCGATCTCGGCGTCAAGGCCGGCATCGTCGAGAAGTCCGGCGCCTGGTTCTCCTACGATAGCCAGCGTCTCGGGCAGGGACGCGAGAATTCGAAATCGTTCCTCAAGGCCAATCCGGACATGACTGCCAAGATCGAAGCCGCGATCCGCCAGAACTCCGGCCTGATCGCCGAGCAGATCCTGGCCGGCAATGCCGAGCGCGACGCCGACGGTGAGGAGCCGGCGGAAGAGTAGGGGTACGGCGGCGGCGGGCGCCGTGGACGTTGAGTTGCCGACGTTCCAGCGCCCGTTTGCAGATGTGTGGTGCTCTGCCGAAATCTGCGGCTGCTGCATTCCCGAATGCAGCGAGTGGGCGTTTCTGAGCGCCGGATACGATCTTCAACGCGAATAACTGAAAGCGCGTGCGCGGACGAGCGGACCGGATCCGCGCGGCGGCACCGGGATTTCCGACGCCGATCCTGGGCGCCGGGAGCCGATCGCGAATATGTTGATAGCGCCTTGAGGCAATCGGGCCGTGCCGGAGCCAACAGCATGACGCGTTTGATTCTAGCGGCCGATGATCCGAGCGCCGGAGCGCTTCGGAGGGGCGGCTTTGCCGACCTGGTGGTGCCAATTCTCCATCGTTTCGTGTGGGGACCGCTGCCATCCGATGCCGAATTATCGGCGTATCTCGTCCAGCGCACCACGCGACGGAAGCGGGGGCATTGGTTGGATTTCGCCTCGCGTAGCGACGTCATGGCGGCCGGCGGGCGGAATCACAGTTTTCTCGAACTTGTTGACCGCTGCGATAGCGTCGAGCTGTGGATGGGGACCCGTCCGAATGACCAGTTGGTGCCGATCTGGCTCTTGGATTATCTGCGCCATCACGCGGAGATCGCGACGAAGATCGTATTGCGGCATGTCGATGTACCGCTATTCGATGCCCCGGCCGGGCGACTCGCCGGTCGGACCATTGCCGGCGTAGAGCTCGCACGTGAGCATCTCGACCTGGGTCATCTGGCATGGCGGGCGTTTCGGGCGCCGACGCCGCAAGCCTGGTTCGATCTGTTGAAGCAGGATCTCAGTGCACTGCCGCAGCTTCGCCGCTGCGTGCAGGAGATGCTCGATGAGCTTCCCGGTGTTGCGACGGGCCTCGGAGCATCGGAGCTAAGAATCCTCGAATTGCTGTCAGCCGGCTATCAGCACCCATTCGACCTGTTGCCGCATCATCAGGATCGCTTTCAACGGCGCGTCTATGACTATTGGGAAGGAGGCACGTTGCTCGACGGTCTGGCGCTCGCGCCGGTGCCTGCAATTTCGGGCCTCGCCGAATCGCCATTCTCGGTCGAGATGCACGACAGCCGTGAACGCCTCGAGCGCTACAGGGCCAGCACGCTGTCGTTGACACCGCTCGGCAAGGCAATCCTCGCCGGCGAGGAGGATTTCAGCAGCCAAAATCCGATCCGGCGCTGGTGGGGTGGCACCGAATTGATCAACGCCAATCTCTGGCGTTGGCATGCGGTGCTCATCGCTCCGGACCCTACCACGCCTCACGTCATTGATTGTCGCGAGCCGTGGCGCCCGATCCCTTGGAGCATGCGTGAGGAGGCTTACTCCGCCGCCTGGGCGTAGTCCGCCACCGGCGGGCATGAGCACACCAGATTGCGGTCGCCGTAGACGTTGTCGACGCGGCCGACCGGGCACCAGTACTTGTCGGTGCGCGAGGTGCCCGCGGGGAAGCAGCCCTCGCTGCGCCGGTAGGCCCTGTTCCAATCGTCGTCGGCGATGTCGTGCACCGTGTGCGGCGCGTGGCGCAACGGTGAGGCCTCGATTCCGAAGCGGCCCTGCTCGACCTCGGCGATCTCCTGGCGGATCGCGATCATGGCGTCGCAGAAGCGGTCGAGCTCCGCCTTGGACTCCGATTCCGTCGGCTCGATCATCAAGGTGCCCGCCACCGGGAAGCTCATGGTCGGCGCATGGAAGCCGTAGTCGATCAGTCGCTTGGCGATGTCGTCGACGGTGACGCCGCTGCTCTGCTTGAGCGGCCGCGGATCGATGATGCATTCATGCGCGACGCGGCCGCGCTCGTTGCGGTAGAGCACCGGAAAATGCGCATCGAGCCGCGCCGCGACGTAGTTGGCATTGAGGATCGCGATCTCGGTGGCGCGGGTCAGGCCGTCGCCGCCCATCAGCAGCATGTAGATGTAGGAGATGGTCAGGATCGAGGCGGAGCCATACGGCGCCGCCGAGACCGGCCCGATCGGATGCGCGCTCGCGCCATCGGTCGCAAGGTGACCGGGCAGAAAGGGCGCCAGATGCGCCTTCACGCCGATCGGCCCCATGCCCGGGCCGCCGCCACCATGCGGAATGCAGAACGTCTTGTGCAGGTTGAAATGGCTGACATCGGCGCCGTAATCTCCGGGTCTGGAGAGGCCGACCTGCGCATTGAGGTTGGCGCCGTCGAGATAGACCTGTCCGCCGTGGGCATGGACGATGTCGCAGATGTCGCGGATGTGCTCCTCGAACACGCCATGCGTCGAGGGATAGGTGATCATGATGGCGGCGAGCTTGGCGCTATGCGCTTCCGCCTTGGCCTTGAGATCGGCCAGATCGACATTGCCGCCTGCATCGCAGCCGACCACGACCACCTCCATGCCGGCCATGTGCGCCGAGGCCGGGTTGGTGCCGTGGGCGGAGGAGGGAATCAGGCAGATGGTGCGATGGCCCTCGCCGCGGGCGGCGTAGTAGCCGCGGATCGCCAGGAGGCCGGCATATTCGCCCTGGGCGCCCGAGTTCGGCTGCAGCGACACGGCATCATAGCCGGAGATGCGGCACAGCCAGTCGGTCAGATCGGCGAACATCGTATGATAGCCGGCGGCCTGCGCGCGCGGCACGAACGGGTGCAGGCTGGCGAATTCCGGCCACGTCAGTGGAATCATCTCGGTCGTCGCGTTCAGCTTCATCGTGCAGGAGCCGAGCGGGATCATCGCACGATCGAGCGCGAGGTCGCGGTCCGCGAGCTTGCGCAAATAGCGCAGCATCTCGGTCTCGGAGCGATGCGCGTGGAACACCGGATGGGTCAGGAATGGCCGCTGCCGCTTGAGCTCGGCCGGCAGCGCCTCGCGCGCTTCCACCTCGATCGCCGTGTAGGAGAGGTCGCCGCCGAACGCGCGCCAGACGGCTTCGACGACATCGGCCGTCGTGGTCTCATCGAGCGCGATCCGCAGCCTTCTGCCGTCGCGGCCGAGATTGATCCGCTCGCCTTCCGCGCGGGCGATGATCGACTCGGACTTGGCGCCGGCCTCGACGGTGACCGTGTCGAAGAAGGTCTCGCTTTCCGGCGCAAAGCCGAGCTTGCGCAGCCCTGCAGCCAGCACCGCGGTCCGCCAATGCGCGGTGCGGGCGATCGCCTTCAGCCCGTCGGGGCCATGATAGACGGCATACATCGCAGCGATCACCGCCAGCAGCACCTGCGCGGTACAGATGTTCGACGTTGCCTTCTCGCGGCGGATGTGCTGCTCGCGGGTCTGCAGCGCCAGCCGATAGGCGGGGGCACCGCGCGAATCGACGGACAGGCCGACGATGCGGCCGGGCAGCGAGCGCTTCAGCGCATCGCGTACCGCCATGTAGGCGGCATGCGGTCCGCCATAGCCCATCGGCACGCCGAAGCGCTGCGCCGAGCCGATCGCGATGTCGGCACCGAGCTCGCCCGGCGAGGCGATCAATGTCAGCGCCAGCAGGTCGGCAGCGAGGATCGCGAGCGCGCCCTTGTCGTGCAGCCGGGCGATCGCGGGGCGCGGATCGCGCAGCGCGCCCGTCGTATCCGGATATTGCAGCAGGCCGCCGAACACCTCGGCGTTGTCCAGATCCTTGGCCGGGTCGCCGACGATCAGCTGCCAGCCGAGCGGCTCGGCGCGGGTGCGCAGCACCGCCAGCGTCTGCGGGTGGACATCCTGATCGACGAAGAACGCCTTGGTCTTGGTCCGCGCCGACCGCTCGGCCAGCGCCATCGCCTCCGCCGCCGCCGTGGCTTCGTCCAGCAGCGAGGCATTGGCGACGTCGAGCCCGGTGAGATCGCAGATCATGGTCTGGAAGTTGAACAGCGCCTCCAGCCGGCCCTGGCTGATCTCCGGCTGATAGGGCGTATAGGCCGTGTACCAGGCCGGGTTCTCCAGGATGTTGCGCTGGATCACCGCCGGCATCAGCGTGCCGGAATAGCCTTGGCCGATCAGCGAGGTGAAGACCTGATTCCGCGCCGCCAGTGCGCGCATATGCGACAACGCTTCGGGCTCGCTCAGCGCCGGCTCGAGGGTGAGCGGCGCCGTCTGCCGGATCGTGCCGGGTAGCGTCTGCGCCATCAGCTCCGCCACGCTCTTGGCGCCGACGGTCTCCAGCATCGCCGCGACGTCGCGCGGCGAGGGACCGATATGGCGGCGGGCGAAGCTGGTGGCGGCATCATCGAGCGGCTTGAGCGGCGTGGTCATGAGCAAATCCTCTATGCCTCGTCATGCCCCCGCGACGGCGGGGCATCCAGTAAACATCGATGGTGAGATCAGGCGGAGAGAGCGCGGCGTAGTGGATCGCCCGGTCGAGCCGGGCGATGACAGTGGTGAGTATCGCCGCACCGCACGTCTCACGCCGTATGCGCCTTGTAGGCGGCCTCATCCATCAGGCCGCCGAGCTCGCCCCGGTCGGCGATCTTGAGCTTGAAGAACCAGGCCTTGCCGCCGGCGTCGGTGTTGACGAGCGCAGGCTCGTCGGCGATCGCCTGGTTGACCTCGACCACCTCGCCGCTGATCGGCGCGTAGACGTCGGAGGCGGCCTTGACCGACTCGACCACGGCGGCAGCTTCCGACTTCTTCAGCGCGCGGCCGACCTGCGGCAGCTCCACGAACACGACGTCGCCAAGCTGGGCCTGCGCATAGTCGGTGATGCCGATGGTGGCTGTGTCGCCATCGACGCTGAGCCATTCATGGTCGGAGGTGTAGAGCGTGGTCATGGACGTCCTTCAGCGCTTGTAGGTGTTGGGAACGAAGGGCATGGCGGCGACGCGCAGCGGTAGGCGCTGGCCGCGCACATCGGCGAACAGCCGGGTGTCGATTGCGGAGAGGGCGGTCGGCACGTAGCCCATGGCGACCGGCGCATTCAGCGTCGGTCCGAAGCCACCGGAGGTGACCTGGCCGATCGGCTCGGCCGAGTCGGCGCTCGCGAACAGCGGCGCGCCCTCGCGCACCGGTGCGCGGCCCTCGGGCCTGAAGCCAACGCGGCGGCGTGTCGCACCGCCATCGAACTGCGCCAGGATCCTGTCGGCGCCCGGGAAGCCGCCAGCACGCGCGCCGCCGGTGCGGCGGACCTTCTGCACCGACCATTCCAAGGCGGCCTCGACCGGCGTCGTCGTCGTGTCGATGTCATGGCCGTAGAGGCAGAGCCCGGCCTCGAGCCGCAGGCTGTCGCGGGCGCCCAGCCCGATCGGCAGCACGTCGTTGTCGGACAGCAGCGCTTCGGCGAGCTGCTCGGCCTTGGCGGCGGGAACGGAGATCTCGTAGCCGTCCTCGCCGGTATAGCCGGAGCGGGAGACGTAGCAGGGGAGCCCGTCGACCATGCGCGGGCCGGCGTCCATGAACCGCATGCCCTCGGCCTCTGCGTAGAATTTCGCCAGCACGCTCGCAGCCTTCGGCCCCTGCAGCGCCAGCAGCGCGCGGTCGGTCAGCGGCTGCACGTCACAAACGTCGGACAGCCCGTCGCGCAGCAGCTTGATGTCAGCGTCCTTGCAGGCGGCGTTGACCACCAGCACCAGGTGCTCGCCGAAATTTGCCACCATCAGGTCGTCGAGAATGCCGCCGTCGGCGTTGGTGAATTGGGCATAGCGCTGCCGGCCTGCCGGGATGCCGACGATGTCCTGCGGCACCAGCCGCTCGAGCGCGGCTGCGGCGTCGGCGACCTTGCCGGATTTCGGCACCAGCGCGACCTGGCCCATGTGGGACACGTCGAAAAGTCCGGCCGCGCTGCGGGTATGGAGGTGTTCCTTGAGCACGCCGGGGGCGTATTGCACCGGCATCTCATAGCCCGCGAAGGGCACCATCTTGCCGCCAAGGCTGCCATGCAGCGCATGGAGCGGCGTTCGCTTCAAAGAAAGGGGGGCAGCCGGTTCAGCCATCGATCAGGGGTCCTCGCGCGGTTCCTCGGGACCAGTCCCGAAAAACGCCACCGAAGCCCCATCTGTCGCTGTGCCTGAGAGTATTATCCCGTCGGCGGACGCGGTCCGGTCAAAGCCCGGCCAGCGTCTCTTTCCAGATGCAGTTGCAGTCGCGAGGGTCCTTTTGCCTGAGAGTTTCCGGGGCGGTTGCTCCTTCGGCGCCGACCCCTTGAAGTTCAACCAGAACCTCAGAAGACCGGTCTCTCCCGACGCGACTGTCGTCTATGTCCCGGACCAAACACCAGCCCGCGCAGGCTGTCAACGCGTCACTCGGGCTTTCAACCAGCTTTAGGAGCCGTGCAGCAACCCCATGATGTTTCTGCACAGTTTCTGGACACGCGAAGTCCCCTTGTCTAAAAGCATCACCGCCGAATTCCCGGACTTCTTCGATTGGATTGCTATGAGCGGCGTCAACGAGATCAGGTCGACCTTCCTCAACTTCTTCGCCGCGAACGGCCACGAGATCGTGCCGTCCTCGCCGCTCGTGCCGCGCAACGACCCGACCCTGATGTTCACGAACGCCGGCATGGTGCAGTTCAAGAACGTCTTCACCGGCGTCGAGAAGCGCGCTTACAACCGCGCTACGACGTCGCAGAAATGCGTGCGCGCCGGCGGCAAGCACAACGACCTCGACAATGTCGGCTACACCGCCCGGCACCACACCTTCTTCGAGATGCTCGGCAACTTCTCGTTCGGCGACTACTTCAAGGAGAACGCCATCGAGCTCGCCTGGAAGCTCGTCACCAAGGAGTTCGGCCTCCCCAAGGACAAGCTGACCGCGACCGTCTACATCGACGATGACGAGGCGTTCGGGCTCTGGAAGAAGATCGCCGGCCTGCCGGAATCCCGCATCATCCGCATCAGTGGCTCGGACAATTTCTGGCAGATGGGCGACACCGGCCCGTGCGGCCCGTGCTCGGAAATCTTCTACGACCACGGCGACAAGATCTGGGGCGGCCCGCCGGGCTCGCCGGAGGCCGATGGCGACCGCTTCATCGAGATCTGGAACCTCGTGTTCATGCAATATGAGCAGCTCGAGGGCGGGGTCCGCAATCCGCTGCCGAAGCCGTCGATCGACACCGGCGCGGGCCTGGAGCGCGTTGCCGCGGTGCTGCAGGGCAAGCACGACAACTACGACATCGACCTGTTCGTCGCCCTGATCCGCGCCATCGCCGACCTCACCAATGCCGACCCGCAGGGCCCGCAGAAGGCGTCGCTCCGCGTCATCGCCGACCATCTCCGCGCCTCGTCGTTCCTGATCTCCGACGGCGTGCTGCCGTCGAACGAAGGCCGCGGCTATGTGCTGCGCCGGATCATGCGCCGCGCGATGCGCCACGCCCAGTTGCTCGGCGCCCGCGAGCCCTTGATGCACAAGCTGGTCGGTACGCTCTCCCGCGAGATGGGCCAGGCCTATCCGGAGCTGATCCGCGCCGAGGCGCTCATCAAGGAGACGCTGCGACTCGAAGAGACCCGCTTCCGCAAGACCCTGGAACGCGGGCTGGCCATCCTCGACGAGAAGTCTGCCACTCTGAAGAAGGGCGACATGTTCGACGGCGACGTCGCCTTCACGCTGTACGACACCTACGGCTTCCCGCTCGATCTCACCCAGGACGCGCTGAAGTCGCGCGGCATCAGCGTCGACCAGGCTTCCTTCACCGACGCCATGGACCGCCAGCGCGCCAAGGCGCGCGCGGCCTGGGCCGGCTCCGGCGAGGCTGCGACCGAGACCGTCTGGTTCCCGCTGCGCGAGAAGCTCGGCGCCACCGAGTTCCTCGGCTATGAGACCGAGACCGCCGAAGGCGCAGTGACCGCGCTGGTCAAGGACGGCGCCGAGGTCGAGAGCCTCAAGGCCGGCGAGAGCGGCGTCATCGTGCTCAACCAGACCCCGTTCTACGGCGAATCCGGCGGCCAGGTCGGCGACACCGGCCTCATGACCGGCGACGGCGTCCGCGTCCGCATCACCGACACCCAGAAGAAGGCCGGCGACCTGTTCGCGCATATCGGCACGGTAGAGCAGGGTACGCTCAAGCTCGGCTCCGCGCTGCAACTCGACGTCGATCACAGCAGGCGCTCGGCGATCCGCGCCAACCATTCGGCGACCCACATCCTGCACGAGGCGCTGCGCCAGGTGCTCGGCGACCACATCGCCCAGCGCGGCTCGCTGGTCTCGCCCGACCGCCTGCGCTTCGACTTCGTCCATCCGAAGCCGATCACCCCGGAGGAGCTCGCCCGCGTCGAGGACATCGCCAACGACGTCGTGCTGGAGAATGCCGAGGTCACGACCCGCCTGATGGGGCTGGACGATGCCCGCGAGGCCGGTGCCCGCGCGCTGTTCGGCGAGAAATATGGCGACGAGGTCCGCGTCGTCTCGATGGGCAACGTCGCGCGCGAGCAGGGCTCGAACGCGATGGGCTGGTCGGTCGAGCTGTGCGGCGGCACCCATGTCAGGCGCACCGGCGACATCGGCCTGATCGCGGTAACCTCCGAGAGCGCGGTGGCGTCCGGCGTCCGCCGCATCGAGGCGCTGACCGCTCGCGGCGCCCGCGCGCATGCCAACCACAATCTGTCGCTCGCCAAGGCCGCCGCGGCCGAGCTGCGCACCACGGTCGAGGACGTACCGGCGCGCATCACCGCGCTGATGGAGGAACGCAAGAAGCTCGAGCGTGAGCTGTCGGACGCGCGCAGGAAGCTCGCCATGGGTGGCGGCCAGGAGACCGGCAACGGCGCTCCCGCCGGGATCCGCGACGTCGGCGGCATCAAGCTGATGGCCCGCGCCGTCTCGGGCATCGAGATGAAGGATCTCAAGTCGCTGGCCGACGAGGCCAAGAAGCAGCTCGGCTCGGGCGTCGCCGCGATCGTCGGCGTCACCGAGGACGGCAAGGCCGGCGTCGTGGTCGGCGTCACCGCCGATCTCACCGCGCGTTTCAATGCGGTCGACCTCGTGCGCGCCGCGTCCGAGGCGTTGGGCGGCAAGGGCGGCGGCGGCCGTCCCGACATGGCCCAGGCCGGCGGCCCCGACGGCGGCAAGGCGGAGGCCGCGCTGGCCGCGATCGAGAGCGCGATCGGCAAGGCCGGCTGATCGTGCCGCCGCTCGGGCCGGGCGAGAGCGTTCGCGATCCCGATCTGCGCGACCGGCTGTACGAGCTGCTCGAGCACGACCATCTGCCGAGCACGCACGGCTCGCGCGTCGTCCAGTTCATCGTGCTCGTCATCACGCTCGACGTGCTGGCGGTGGTGCTGGCATCGGACCCGGACATCGCGGCCGCCATTGGCGGACTGCTGCGCGCGATCAAGATCGGCGCGCTGATCGTCTTCGCCGCGGAGTATGTCGCCCGTCTCTGGAGCGTCGCCGGCCACATGCCGCGGCGGCAGTCGCCGCGCCAGGATCGCTTCGCTTACGCCTTCTCCGCGCTCGGCGTCGTCGACCTCCTGTCCTTCGTGCCGGCCGCGATTGCGCTCGTGCTTGGCGACCGCAGCCTGGAAGCGGTGTGCATCGTGCTGCCGTTCCTCAAGCTGGTGCGCTATTCGCCGGCGCTGCGCTCGCTGCTGTCGGCGGTGCAGGCCGAGCGGCGCATCTTGATCGGCTGCCTCGTGATCCTGGCCGGCGCGGTGCTGCTGTTCGCCTCGCTGCTCTACGCGGTCGAGCGCGACGTCCAGCCGGACAAGTTCGGCACCATCCCGCATGCGATGTGGTGGGCGATCGTGACGCTCGGCACCGTAGGCTATGGCGACGTCGTGCCGGTGACGCCGCTCGGCCGCATCATCACGGTGTTCGCGATCATCTGGGGCTTTGCCATGATCGCGCTGCCGGTCGCGATCATCTCCACCGCGTTCGCCGAGGAGATCAAGCGGCGCGACTTCGTCGTGACCTGGGGCATGCTGGCGCGGGTGCCGCTGTTCTCGCATCTTTCGGCGTCCGAAATCGCCGACATCATGCGGCTGCTGCGCGCGCGCACGATCGAGTCCGGCGAGGTGCTGGTGCGGCGCGGCGATGCCGCCTCCTCGATGTATTTCATCACTGCCGGCGAGGTCGAGATCGAGCTGCCGACGCAATGCGTCAAGCTCGCCGACGGCACGTTCTTCGGCGAGATCGCGCTGCTGCATCGGACCAAGCGCTCGGGCACCGTGACGGCGACACGCAAGACCCGGCTGCTGGTGCTCGACGCGCAGGATTTCCACGCCTTGATCGCGCGGATGCCGGCGCTGGCCGCGCATGTCCGGACCATCGCCAAGGCGCGCATGGCCGATTCCGGCGACCTCGCCCTCGCCGAGCTGTCGCAGGCCGAGCACGACGACCAGACGGACGGGTAGGTCCGAACAACGAGTCCCGCTGTCATCCTCCCCTGGAGGGGGAGGGTCGCCTCGCGGGGAGCGAAGCGAGACGTGAGGCGGGGTGGGGTGATCTCTCCGGCAGCACCAGCATCCGTGGCTTCACCCCACCCCGCTCGCCCGCTTCGCGTGCGATCGACCCTCCCCCTCCAGGGGAGGGTGAGACCGAGATCGTCGCCCAACACAGATTGCCCATCAACGTCCTCGCTGCGGCGAGCGGGGAGTGGCGCAGCTACGAGCTTTATCTCATCTACCAACCAGTCAAACAGCCGGGCATGCACACGCGGTCCCGCGGCGCGGTCGCGCCCGGGGGATGCGGAAAGCATTCGCCCTCGAAACATGATGAGGGCGCAGGGAATGCCGGGTGAGGGCCTCACCCATGGCCCGCCTGCGAAAAAAATGCAGGCGGCAGGTACCACAGGCAAAGCCGATTCATCCGGCATTCCCTGCGCGGCGGTTTTAACGCTTATACGCGATCTCCTCGGTGCACCGGGCTTGTTGGCCACCGTGCGCGACGACGCGCTTCTCGCTCGCCGCCGCGGGGACACCAGCTTCGGGGTGTCAGGACCACGCGACTTCACGTCCGCAAGCGCATCATTCGTCCGCGCATGAAGCGCGCTGATGCCCTCACGTCCACCGCATTGCCGGCCCAACGTTTCGTGACGACGCGTACGCCCCTCATCCGGACCGGAACGAAGGGAGCATAGACATGATTTGCTGATTTTCGGAAGTAATTTATTTTTGCGCGGGGCTCTTGAAACGGGCGATGTATTTGAGGCGAATGATGAAATGAAAATTTCGGCGCAGGAGATCCGGATCGGTGGTGAGCACGTCGGCCTTGCTTGCCGCAGGCCGCTGCCCGTCGAGGCTGGGCAAGAACTCAGTGTTCACGGTAAGATTTGGGGGCATGACGAATCGGCCGTTCAAGAGCGGCGAG
>NZ_JAUHIU010000035.1:0-36594 GCF_032381555.1 Bradyrhizobium sp. SZCCHNPS1003 | reverse complement strand
TTGGGCGTGACCTCCGTCGCGGCACCGAACGCGGCATCATCAAGAACGGCAAGATACTCGTCGATCGCTCGACCCGCAGCCTCCGGCGGAAGCCTCTTATCGCCTTCGATTCCCTTCTGCCGATTGGCATCCGCCTTGATCAGGCTCGCGTCGACTGCGAACCCTTCGCCGCCGATCAGGCGCTCCCGGATGCAGCGGCGCAAGACGGTCTCGAACACGCGACGGAAGAGATCGCTCTCACGGAGGCGGCCGTGCCTGTTCTTCGAGAACGTCGAGTGATCGGGGACAGCTCCATCCAGACCCAGCCGGCAAAACCAGCGGTATGCCAGATTGAGATGGACTTCATCGCAGAGGCGCCGTTCCGATCGGATGCCGAAGCAATAGCCGATCAAGAGCATCCTGATCATCAGCTCCGGATCGATCGAGGGCCGCCCGATGTTGCTGTAGAACGGCGCCAGCTCCCGCCGTAAGTCCTCAAGGTCGACGAACCTATCGATCGACCGCACGAGGTGGTCGGCTGGGATGTGCCTTTCCAGCGAGAACTCATAGAACAACGCAGCCTGTTCGACTTGCCGATGCCCCATCATGACCCTCAGTCCTGCCCACTAGACAGACTGAATCACCGATATCTCTGCGTCGCAACTGCTGACTTTTTCAAACGAAATCGACCCATTGCCGACGTTAGCTGCTTCGGCGGCCGCCTTTCTGCGCAAAGAGTATCAGTAGGGGATATGCCAGCGCGAGAATGAAAATCGCGTCGAACAGGTAGACCGCAAATCCGCGCCCGAACGACGCTCCCGCCCCGAACGTAAACTCTCGCGCGTCAGAGAACAGTATCGGCAGGTTAAGAACGGTCGAAATGAAGTGACCGACCCAGCCACCTCCGCAGGTGAAGCTTTGCTGTCCCTCGCTCAAGCTGCACCCGATGGATTTCAGTATAGGGTAAGCGACAAACTCCAAGGGCGCTACAACGATGGCAACCCCCACGATGCATAAGCAAAGCAGGCTCACACCTCGGAAAACTCTGAGCATTATCGACCCCGCATTCACCGAGAGTATCAATATCGATAGCGAGTTGCGACTGTCGTTGATTGGCTCATCGAACGGCTTCGAGGTGCTGGTAAACGGACCCTTGCGACGGATAAGCGTCTGCTTGTGGCCCATCTGAGAAGAGAGACGTGGATGCGCAGGCCAAGGCCGCGCATGACGGAATTATTCAACCGGAATTGAAATCATGCCGTCACCGTTCGCGCGTGCGGTCGCCGCTGCGGCGGTGACGCATGACCGTATCCAGGGCGAGCACTTTACGTTCGCTCCGATGAAATACGACACCGATCGTGACGCGCCGCTGATCTCCAATCCGGCGCGCACCGTGGTCGAGCACGTGCTGTGCCCGTTCGGCGAGTCCGCCGCCCGCGCGGGTGCCGGGGCGTTCGCACAAGCTGGCGTCAAGCCGGAGCGCGCCGGGCATGCGACCGATCGGCCCTATGTCTCGCTCGATCTGTCGCGTCTGGCCTGGCGCCCGCGCACCGGCGACCTCGTGACCCAGGAGGCGACCGGGCGGCGCTTCCGCATTCACGAGGTGCTGCCATCGACGCCGGGCTTTGTCCGGCTCACGCTCAATGGGATCTAACCATGCTGGCACGCGAATTTCTGCGGCTGACGGCGCTGGAAGCGCCGCGCCCCTAAGCGCTGCTGCCGAGCAGCGGTCCCTGGCCGACCATCGCCGCTGCCTATGTCTCGGACTCGCGCATCGATCCGTTCGATGACCTCACCGACGACGAGAAGCGCCCGCTGATCGCCGTGTTCACGGAAAACTCGTCGCTCGCCAAGATCGCGCAGGCTGGCCCCGCCTTCTATAAGGGTGAGGTCGATCTCGTGTTCGAGATCTCTGTCGTCGCCAACTTCCATCAGGACGGCAAGGTCATCGTCGACTATGCCGACACCGATGCGGCGGTCGAGGCCTCGCTCGGCGTGCTCGAAGATCAGATCTTTCACGCGCTGCATTTCGGGCCGACCGGCGCGCTGTTCCGGCAAATGGTCAAGCTGCCGTTCGAGGAGTGGCACTCCACCATCAAGCATCGCTCGGGCGAGGAAAACATCCGCCTCGCGGCCCGGACGATCCGGGGCCGCATCCGGGTGAAGGAGGCCTGTTACGACCCGGCGCCGGCCTCGCCGCCCGCGGATTTCGACCGGCTCCCGGCCGCGCTCAAGGCGATCGCGACGCAGCTCGGGCCGTCCACCTATCTGCACCGTCTCGCGCTCGGCATGGCGCGCGCCGTGTCGGTCATGCCGACACGCGTCAACCTCGATATGGTCGCCATCAAGGCGGTCCCGCAACCCGGCGCCATCAGCACCGAACCGGTGCAGTCGGCTGCCGACAATCTGCAAGGTGGATAATGGACAATATCTTTCTGAAGCCAGCGCCGCTCGCGGCGGACGGCGTCGTACGCGTGCGCGGTCCCCAAACCGGCGCCCCGCTAGCCGCGAGCGGCGAGTGGAAAGCGCGGTCGCAATATTGGACGCGTCGGCTTCGCGACGGTGACGTCATCGAAGTGCAACAGGCCGAGGCGGAGCCTACTGCAGCCACGTCGACGTCCGGAATTGGACCCAAACCGGAAGCTACCGACCCTCACATCGAGTAGACCCGTCATGCTCCCACCCCGATCGAGGACAAATCGACTCATGCGGCAGGCTCGCCGCAAAAACTGGAGGGAGAAGAGAGAGCGCGGCAAAACGCTCAACGTAGGCTAGAAGTTCCACCGTGGATGTGGTACTGAGATAAGCGATTCGTATATAGATACCGTCTTTATGCTTTAAGGATTGCATAGTGACTGACCGGCGTGACGAAATTGAAGCTTTATTGAAGCATGAACGCCTCGAAAAGGTCCAAGGTTACACGAAGCGCGGAAGGCGCTTTCAGCTTTTGCCAGATGCCGAGTTGGTTGATTTCTGGGTACTTGCGATGAACCATTGGGCCGACGGCTCAAACGAGTTCACGTCGCAAGACCTTGATGATTGCCAATCTGAGATGATGTTGAGGCGCATTGAACCGCCATTCGATCGCGTAAGCGAGATATGGGAGCGTGTTGCTCGAAGAGCGGACATTCATTTCAACTTGATTGATAATGATCCAAAAGCTCGCGCCGCTACGGAAGCTTTGTTGGAAGAGCAACTTGGGCAGTTTCGTCAGCAGACCAGGCGCCCGAAGCATTAGTTGTGAGTTGAGAGAAGGCTGATCTGCACACCGAAAGGCTCATTACCGGACCAAGCGGAACGCAAACGGCAGAACTGCTTTTGACCCATCTTGGACCTAACGGTAGCCCTCGCAGACCGTCTGTTTTCGGGCTACAATCGGAAGTGGGCCGTAGGACCGCCCCAAGGCCGGCTTTGACCCGAAGCCAGCATCGTCCGTGGGCTCTCGGCACGGTTCCTGCAATGATCGCGCAGTACGCGAGAGACGTTGTCAGACCGATCACCTTCTGCCTAGATCTTCTGCGAAACGGAGGAGGTAACCATCAGGGTCTTGCACCAGAAATTGCCTGTTGCCCCGCTCTTCGCCCGCAATCTCGTACCAAGCATCGTGACAATCTCTGAAAAATGGCCAATTCGCTCCCCTCAGGGCTTCGACGAGGGGAGCGACCGAGTTGACGAACATTTGGAAGTTAATCCCGCGTCCCAACGGACGCTCAAGATTCCCTGTCTCCCAATTGCCGTTTCGCTGTTGTAGCATGAGCTGAGAGCCCTGCAACTCTATGTACATGAAGCGGTTCGCCGGTCGCTGATATGCGATTTGAAAACCGAGTATTCTGCACCAGAACGCCTCGCTCCGCTGCAAATCAAACACGTCCAACTCGGGGACCAGCCGGGCGAATCCTCCGGCAGGCAATCTGTTCTTCGATGTTTCCATTCCTCCGCGAGGCTCCCTGGGTGCAGCGCTGATCACTCGCATGTTCTTAGCATTCGCGAGCCGCATTGACGATCGCTTCCTTGGCGGCGTCGGTCAGCAGCGAGATCCGGTACGCAAGGACACGAACGCGACGTCGGGAGATTTTCTCATCTGGCGCTCGATCGCTCTGAAGATCGTCGCACGAGGCTCCGCCGAGGGGAAGACGATTCCGTCAACTGATCGATCCATTCCTCGGCGGACGCCAGCGAGCAGGAGCTAGTTGAGAGCGGCGATTCAGCCGAACGATTACTAGCAGCTCAGCTCAGAGGTTCCGCGCCTTTAGCGAGGCTTCTCGATTTTGTTCTCTGCATCTGTCTCCGACAGGCTCGGCTAAAGGATAGTGCAGCGGTTCGATCTTTGTTGCCTCAGGTCTGTTCGTCTTCGGGTTGATTGTCGCCCTCATCGAGCTCTTTCATGTTTTCAAGAATCTTCAGCAGATAACGCAGAGCGTGCACCGTGTCGTTGACGGAAATATCCGCCAGCACGTGATCGTAGTAGGTATGGATCTTCGGTAGCGCGAGCGTCTACCAGACATGGCGACCAGTATCCGTCATCATGACGAGCCTTGATCTCGGTCGCGCTCGTCCTGAGCGATCGTCACGTGTCCGTCGCGCTCCATACGGCCGACGAGTCCCGCGAGGTTCTCGCCGGCTGACCCCGAGGTACTCGGCAAGGTCGCCGACGCTCATTCCGCTCTGTGCCTTGGGGCGGGGACAGCGCGCCCAGCACCGCCCATTGCTGGGTCGTTAGCCCTCCTCCTGCACGGCCCGGGCCCCCGTTTTATGCAACATATTGGCCGCGTCGTCACTGGCGAAGAACAGAATGGCGCCGGGCGGATCATCCGGCTGGCCGACGCGGCCCAGCGGGATCGAGCGTGTGAAGACCTCAACCAGCTTCGAAGGCGGAGATCATCGGCCTCGCCAATGGCGGCACCGATACGATCAACGCGATCAAGACGGCCGGCGAGTTCGGCATCGTCGCCGGCGGACAGAAGCTGGTCGGCCTGGTGCTCTTCATCAGCGACATCCATGCGCTCGGCCTGAAGGCGGCGAACGGGCTCATGCTGACCACCGCCTATTGCAGGGACCTGAACGACAAGACTCGAGTCTTCGCTGAGCGGTTCGCCAGGCGCAGCAACGGCAAAGTGCCCTCGATGAGTCAGGTCGGCACCTATTCCGCCACGCTGGCCAATCTGCGGGCCGTCGAGAAGGTCGGCAGCGCCAAAGGCGCCGCAGCTGTCGTCGCGGCAATGCGCGACGCCTGCACCTTTGATGATCCGCTGTTTGGCAAGACGACCGTGCGCGTCGACGGCCGGGTCGTGCACGACATGTATCTGGTCGAGGTCAAGAAGTCGGAGCAATCGAAAAAGCCATTTGATTACTACAAGGTGGCTTCTACGATCCCGGCCGGTCGCGCATTTCGCCCTCTGGCCGACGGCAACTGCTCGCTGGCGCAATGACGTCTCGCCTGCTCCCAAAGGTCAGGCCGGCGAGGAGCAGTCCGCGCAGTCGGAACGGCCGGCCGACTGCGATGCGCCCCGCCCGGTAGATCCGGACGGAGCGCGATCGGCTCACTCGGCGGTCTTGCGCGGCCGCGACCACAGGAGCGTGTAGCCCTCGCTGCCCTCGTCCTCGAACAGGTTGGCGTAGATCGGGGCATTGAAGGAAGGATCGTCGAGCTTGAGCGAGAGATAGTCGCGTCCCTCCTCGGAGCGACGTGCCCAGGCGGCGCCGATCTCGACCCGCCCGGCATAGACGCGGTGACTGGGCGCGTTCTCGCTGGAGCGGTTGGTTTCGGGGACGATGCGTACACCCTTGGCCTTGAGGCTCAGGGTGATGATCTCGCCCTGGAAATCGTCGCCGACCTTCTTGAAGGAACCGATGGAAGCCATGTTGTCTCTCCTTGGCTGGTTCGGGCCGCGACCACCGCGGCCTCGATGGCGCATATCGGACGAACGGCGAGCGACGGCGCACCCGAAGGGCTGAAGCGGCAGCGGAGGACGGCGTCGGCCAACTTTCTTGTCCCGCGAAGAATGGACGTTCCGTCCAGGGGAAGAAAGTTGGCCGGCGGCGTTGCGCTCAGGCGATCGAGGCCCAGCCGGCCTTCGGCCAGATCAAGCCATCACGAGGCAAGGTGCGTCACTGCCTGATCTGCTCACGGGAGAGACATGGTGCACTGAGGCTGCACAAGAGATCGGGATGATCAGGCGAAAGATCAGAAGCCACCGAGAAGAAAAGCGTGTGCCGATGTGTGCCCCTGGCTGCCAAACGTCCGTCACGCCCGGCGAAAGGCCTGGGACAGTGGAAATCCGAAAGGGGGGTCCAGCCGGTTCGAGCAGGGACGCGACTATCTCTCGCTCAAACTCGACGATCCTTCCTTCAACGCCCCGATCTACACCAACCTGTTCGAGGACGAGGGCAGCGAGAGCTCTACGCTCCTGTGATCCCGACCACGCTGAACAGAGGGGGCCGATCGTGGTCACGTCTTGCAGCGAGACTGGCAGGGACAGTTCGTAGACGAAAAACCGGTGCAAGGCGGCAGCCCGAACCAGGGATGTTCCGACCAGGCCGCGCTCGCACCACGCCGTAAAGGCCGACAAGCAAGACCAGTCCGAGAGGCCGTGACGAGAAGCAATTGCTGCCGATTGCAGGTATCGTCGCGCGGTCAGCGCATCACCACGGCCGCTCCCGCGCCACCGCGTGCAACGCGATTCAAGCAGACATGCATCTCGATGACGAGTGCAGAGAGTCGCTTGGGATATCGGCGCGGGCCGTTTAGCAAGGCAAAGGACCTGCAGAGTTGACGGCGCTCACGCGCCGCCTTGCCCGAAGGTCCAGACGGGAATGCCGAGGCGGCGAGCCTTGTCAGCGAGATTGCCTTGGATCCCAGAGCCCGGGAAGACCATGGCGCCGATCGGCAGCGTCGCCAGCATGGCGTCATTGCGCTTGAAGGGGGCGGCCTTATTGTGTCTTGTCCAATCGGGCTTGAACGCGATCTGCGGCACCTTGCGGTTCGATGCCCATTTGCTGGCGATCAGCTCGGCCCCCTTCGGCGAGCCGCCATGCAGGAGGACCATGTCGGGATGCTTGGCATGGACCTTGTCGAGACGATCCCAGATGAGTGCGACGTCATTGAAGTCCGGTCCGCCGGTCAGCGCGATCTTGGGGCCTGGCGGCAGCATGATCTCCGTCTCAGCCCGATGCTTGGCAGCAAGGAAATCGCGGGAGTCGATCATGGCCGCCGTCAGCGTGCGATGGCTGACCTGCGATCCGGAGCGCGGCCGCCACGGCGATCGCGTATGGAGCTCGAAGGCCTCGGCGGCCAGATCGCGGAACAGCTCCATGGCGTTGCGACGCTCGACCAGTGACAGTCCTTCCGACGTCAGGCGCTCGAGCTCGACCGAGCGCACCTCCGAGCCGTTCTGCTCGCGCTGACTCGAGCGCTGCGCCTGCTCGTTGTCGTCGAGCTCGCGCTCGATGCGCATCGTGGCACGGTGGAACAGGTTGACCGTTGACCACAAGAGCTCCTTCAGCTCAGGCTCGAGGCGCGTCTCCGAGAGCGTCGCGACCAGGGCGTCGAAGATATCGGCGACCGCGCCGGCGATGACCCTGCCTTCAGGGAGCGGCCGAGGATCAGGCTCATCGTCGAAGGGGCGGTAGCCGTACAGCTGGAGTTCGGTCAGGGCGTTGTCGGTGCTCGACTGCGTATCGTGCGTCTCACGCATCTCGTCTTGCTGGTCGGACATGGGGACCTCGTCTATGTTCGGTGACCGCGTCGATCGCGGCCTTCCATGGCGATCTCCAAGACGGCGGGAGGACCGGACCAGAACCCGCTGATCCCTTCGAGCAGCGGGCCGGAGCGACAGCGGAGGATGGCGGTGTGCGCGGCTATTTTGCCTCGCGATGCAAAGGCCCGCCTGCGGGCCGGCGGAAAATAGCCACGCACCGCCATTGCCGGACCGGACCGCCTGCCGTCCGATCGCCTCTCAGAAGGCCCAGGCGCGGCTCTCTGACGCCCTGACGAGATCCTCTTGTCCCGACGGTGTGCGGCGAGCGCCGAACGACTCTCCAGCGTCGAGCCGACGTTTAGGTCGCAGCCGCGCTCACGAAGCGCTCGGCATCTTCGGGCAGCAGCTGATGACGCAAGACGTCCAGGAGCTTGGCTGTCCCTAAAACGCGTAGGTCTTCGTTGAAGTCGTCCAGGCGAGGGCATAATGCGATCGCCTCGATACCGGCGTCCAGCGCGCGTGTCGTCAACGTCTCTGCCGCGGCGATACCAGCAGCATCAGCATCGACAGCGACATAGATCCGGCGCAGCGTGGCCGGCCACAGCAGATTCGCCAGATGGTTGGCCGAGAGCGCAGCAGCAACCGGCAAGGTCGGCAGCACCGTCCGCAACGACAGCACGGTCTCGATGCCCTCACCGGCCACAAGCACGTCCTTGGCGGTCCCGAAGCGCACGGCATGCCCAAGCAGATCGCCCATCGCCCGCCGCGGCGTGTCGATTGGCGCCTTGCCAAGCCTGCGATCGTCGAAGCCATCGGGATCCAGCCAGGTGCGGTGAACCCCGGTGATGCGCCCCTCGAGGTCCGTCACAGCGGCAATCAGCGCGGGCCACGTCTCGACATCAGTGGCATCGTCCGGCCGATAGTAGCAACGTGGATGAAAACGTAGACCATCAGTGCCTGCGCGCGGGTCGATACCGCGATGAGCAAGATAGGCCTCGCCGCGCGTTCCAGACAGCGGCTGCCCCATCGCAAACAGCCGGCGAGCCGCTCTGGCGGAGTCGCGGGGGCGCACGGCATTCACAGCACCGACTGGAGGCTTGCGTTCCCAGTCCGGCAGCTTCAGAAAACGGCGCGCCTCCCCGGCAACCTCGTGAAAGCTGCTCAGGCCACAAACCGAGCCGATGACGTCGAGCAGATCGCCATGCTCCCCGGTCGCAGCATCCGTCCATTTGCCGGCCGGCCCCTTCGATGAGGCGTGCAATCGCACGAACAATGATCGGCCCGGCGTGTTGTTGACATCACCGACCAACCAGTAGCGTCCCTGACGTCTGCCGTTGGACAGATAGTGACGGCACACCGCCTCGGCCTCACGCGCAAGGCGGCGCGCCAGTTCAGACGCGTCGTCTGACATCACGACAGCTCCCGCCTGCGGACCTCAGCAATTGGAAACCGCTCCAGAACGCTGGCTAGGATCGCCGGGCCGCTTGCATCGGTCGGCACGAACATCCGCAGCCTCCACGAAATGATCTCGCTGAACAGCCCGCAGGCCCTGAGACAATCCCGTAAGCCCGCAGGGAAGCCCAAGAGCTCGATCCGGTTGGCGCCCATGACGCGCACCCTCCGCAGTTGCAAGCCCTCATGAAGATCGAGTACGTAGCCGTCACGCAGCACGGATGTGAACGCGTCATCGGGAGCGAGCGAAGGTCGCTCGGTCGACGCTGCGGTGACCCAACTGAGTGGCACCTTGCGGCCGATGATGCGCTCGCCCGCATCGGTCTGGAGCCGGTAGACCCGCGCGGACTCCTGAGGGAGGCGCTTCCAGATCGGCAGCAGAAGCCCTGTGACGAGGTAGATCGTGGTGGTCGTGAACTCCGGAATGGATGCGAGCTCCGCACTCCAACCGGCCTTGAACTGCTCGTGGTCTGTCTCGCTCCAATCATGCTCGGCCAGCCTGGCGAGCGGCAGAGTCTGGCATCGCATCGGTCCGATCAGATGGACGCGCTGCTCGATCTCGCCATCGTCGAGCAACCAGCTCGGCGCCGGCACCTGGATCGCCGCTCGGCCCGAGCGGACATGGGTCACGGGAACAGCGCGGCGTTGCAGCAGCCGCTCCAAGGCCTCGTTCAGCGGCATCGGCCGGTTGCGGTCACGCTGGGCGATGGTGACGAGATGCGTCTCGGCACCTGTTGCCAGATGGGTGTTGATGGTGCGCCGCTCCATGACGACGAAGCTTTCTGCACGCAGCGTCTCCAGACCGGCATCGAAAGTCCCGGATGCGATCGCGCCCTCGATCCGCGCCGCGAGCAACTGCTCGAACACCGTGAACAGGATGTTCTGCAGCTCGATGGTCAGCGCCAGCAGCCGGTTCAGGAATGTCGTGATCGGCGGCAGCTGGTCGCGAAGGCCGTTCTCGTCCGTGAGCTTCAATCCCGTGGCCTGCTCGAACCGCTGCAGCGAGCAGCTCCCCAATTGCCCACGGGCGAGCAGCCCATAGAACTGACGCAGGGCATCGCGGGCGTGCGGGCCTTCGAGATTGTCCTCCGGACGGAACAGTCCCTGTCCGCCGGTCTGGCGCTGGCCACGGGTGATCGCGCCCAACGTGTCGAGCCGGCGCGCGATCGTCGACAGGAAGCGCTTCTCGGCTTTCACGTCGGTGGCGATAGGGCGAAAGAGCGGTGGCTGCGCCTGGTTGGTGCGATTGGTCCGGCCAAGCCCCTGGATCGCGGCATCCGCCTTCCAGCCTGGCTCCAGTAGATAATGCACCCGCAGCCGTTTGTTCTTTGCCGAGAGATCGGCGTGATAGCTGCGGCCTGTGCCGCCGGCATCCGAGAACACCAGGATGCGCTTCCTATCATCCATGAACGCTGCGGCCTCAGCGAGGTTGGCAGAGGTCGCCCTCGTCTCGACCACCATCCGATCGCGGACGCGGACGATCCGTCTCGACCTGCCCGTGACCTCAGCGACCATGTCCGTGCTGAAGCGCTGAACGATCTGGTCGAGCGCACCCGGCACCGGGGCGAGCGAAGCGAGATGTTCGATCATCTGATCGCGGCGAGCGACCGCTTCGCGGCTCTCGACCGGCCGGCCATCGCGAGTGACCGGACGCGACAACAGATTTCCCTCGCGATCGGTGAACGGCTCGTAGAGCTGGACCGGGAAGGAATGAGCGAGATAATCGAGGACATATTCGCGCGGCGTGATGTCGACCTGGACGTCGCCCCACTCCTCGGTCGGGATCTCGGCCAGCCGGCGCTCCATCAGGGCTTCACCTGTGGAGACGATCTGGACGACCGCGGCGTGGCCAGCATCGAGATCGCGTTTGATCGCCTGAATCAGCGTCGGCGTCTTCATCGAAATCAGGAGGTGCCCGAAGAAGCGCTGCTTGGCCGACTCAAAGGCCGAGCGCGCGGCCGATTTGGCCTGGGCGTTCAGCGTGCCGGTTGCGCCGGTGATGTTGGTCGCCTGCATCGCGGCCTCGAGGTTGTTGTGAATGACCGCGAACGCCTCGGCATAGGCGTCATAGATCCTGACCTGCTCGTCCGTGAGCCGGTGCTCGAGCGGCTCGTATTCGACGCCCTCGAAGGACAGCGAGCGCGCCGCATAAAGCCCGAGGGCCTTGAGATCGCGCGCCATCACCTCCATGGCCGCGACGCCGCCCTGCTCGATCGCCGCCACGAAGTCCGCCCGCGTCGCAAACGGGAAATCCGCGCCGCCCCACAGTCCCAGCCTCTGGGCATAAGCCAGATTGTGAACGGTGGTCGCGCCTGTCGCCGAGACGTAGACGATGCGGGCATTGGGCAGCGCATGCTGCAACCGTAATCCGGCGCGGCCCTGCTGTGAAGCCGCCTGATCGCCCCGATCGCCCTTGTGGCCTGCGGCGTTCTGCATCGCATGGCTCTCGTCGAAGATGATCACGCCATCGAAATTCCGTCCCACCCAGTCGACGATCTGGCGCACGCGGGAAAGCTTCTCGGCCTTCTCGTCGGTCCGCAGCGTGGCGTAGGTCGTGAAAAGGATGGCCTCATCGAGCCGGATCGGCGCCCCCTGGCGGAAGCGCGACAGCGGCGTGACCTGAAGCCGCTCCATACCGAGCGCTGCCCAGTCGCGCTGCGCGTCCTCGATCAGCTTGTCGGACCTGCTGATCCAGACCGCCCGGCGCCGGCCCTTCAGCCAATTGTCGAGCAGGATGCCGGCGACCTGGCGGCCTTTTCCGGCGCCCGTGCCATCACCGAGGAACCAGCCGCGCCGGAAGCGGACCGCCGTCTCCGTGTCCTCGCCGACCGCACGGACCTGGTCGAAGGTCTCGTCGACCGTCCAAAAGCCGGCGAGGAATCCACCATGCGCTTCGCCGGCAAAGATGAGACTCTCGAGCTGCGCGCCGGACAGCACGCCGTCAGTGACGATCCTGGCCGGAAGATGCGGCTGATAGGACGGCTTTGGCGGTGCGACGGAGGCCATCGCCGCCGACTGCACAAGCTTCGTGGGATGAGGCTGCACGCCCGGAATCCGGATCGACTGCAACTGATACGTCTCATAGAGCGCGTCAGTCAGGCGAGTTCCTTCGTCGGAGGCCTCATCCACGATGTCGTAGGCAATCTCGCAGCCCTCAGGCTCACTGGACGTCGGCAATGGAGAGGAGCATGCGGGATCCAGATCCCGTCTCGAACGAATTTTTGCACGCTGACCTACCTGAGCGACAAACCAGCTGGCCATCGGCGGCCGCGGTGGCACAAGCGCCGTGATCCAGCCGAGCAACGTCCTGACATCAGGTGCCACCCCGGCAGACTGCGGAAACACACGAGCGTCCGGCGCTGGGCGCTTGTCGATCACGAGCATCCGTGTGGCGGTCGTCGTGCCCTGCCGCGCATAGACTGTGCCATCGATCGCCGCGGAGAACACCAGACGACCGCGCTCCTGCAGATGCACGAAGGCATCCGTCCAGGTCGGATTGTCGGGCGCAAGGCCGGCGGCCGTGATTGCGACCAGTCGCCCACCGTCTCCAAGCCGTGTGAGGGCCGAAGACACATGGCGCAACGCCGTATCGGCCAGCGGACGGTCCACACTCGCGGTCGCCGAGAACGGGGGATTCATCAGAACCACGCTTGGAACGAAGGCCGCATCGAGATGATCATCGATCTGCGCGGCGTCGAAGCGGGTCACGGTCAGACCCGCGAACACCAGATCGAGCAAGGCTGCGCGACTTGCAGCGAGCTCATTGAGCAGAAGCGAGCCGCCGGCAAGCTCCGCAAAGACGGCCAGGATTCCTGTCCCCGCCGATGGCTCGAGCACCCGATCGGCCGAGGTCACTTGCGCCGCCGCGGCCGCAGCGAACGCCAATGGCAGCGGGGTCGAGAACTGCTGAAGACTCTGGCTCTCGAGTGAGCGCCTGGTGTGGCTCGGCAGTAGGGCCGCGACCTTTGCGACCATCGGCAGCATGGCCGGGGGAGTGCCTTTGCTGGCCTTGATCATCGCTGGACCGTGCTTGACGAGGAATAGCACAGAGGCGATCTCACAGGCTTCGTAGGCCGTCTTCCAATCCCAGCTTCCATCGGCGTCACTGGCGCCAAACGCGGTCTGCATGGCCAGGCGCAGGCACCTGGCATCGATCCGCTCGCCACGGGTAAGGTTTGGCAGCAGCAGCTCGGCCGCACGAAGGATGGCTTTGGCGCGCGCAAGCAGCGCGAAGCACGCCGCAGGTGAGCTCGTCTCGGTGATCATGTCGAGGAACCTTCAAGGAGAGCGGAACACGGAAGAGCACCGCCGAACGCTCTCTCCGGTCCGGCGGATTCAATCGCGCTGCTCCGCCTCTCTCACTCTCGAGCTGCTCGACGAGACAGTGACCTCCATGAAAAAAGCCCGGCCGATCTGACCGGGCTTGCACTTCGGTTTCTTCAGGTTGGGATCGGCCGCGAAGGCAAGCTGATCATTCCGCGGCAACTATCTCGTCCACGTCGTCAGCGCCTTCCGTCGCCTCCTCATCCTCACTGAGGAACGCCGGCAGGCTAGCGGAATCGACGCCATCGACCGCCTGCGTTACCTCGGCATCCGCGCCACGCAGCGGCTCGGGCAACCAGCGACTGCCTTCAAGCAACCGCTCGGCTTCACGCGCCATGTCCGGCTTCCTCAGATGCTCGATGAGCTGCGCCGACGCTTCGCCCTTTGCTTCTCGCACGGCCTGCAGGATGCGGTGCTTGGTGACGCGACCGAGATAGTTGGCGGCAGTTGGCTTCCAGCCGGCGCCAACCATGTCGAGCCCGACGGCACGCGACAGACGGTCAGCCTGTTCGAGGCGCCCGCGGACGCCGTGGGCGGACAGGCGGCCTTGATGCACGCGGTTGGCCGGCTCAAAGATCGCGTTCACCGCTTGCGCGGCGCAATGGGCGAACAGCTCTGCCTGGGTCGCCCCGTCCATCGTCGTCAACGCTGCCCAGAGGTCCTTGTCGTTGGCCGGCAGCTTCGCCTTCCAGGCCGCGTGACGCGCGGCGATCGCCTTTGCCGGCGCGCTGTCCTGCAGGCCCGGCGGCTGCGCCGGGAAGCTCGGGGTGCGCAGCGAGATCTCCAGGCAGTTGAGGGCTGCGCCGTACGGATAGAAGGCCGCGAGCACGAAGGTGTGCAGCACCGCCTGGAAGGCGATGGATGGCTCTCGGCCGAGTGCCTCACGAAGGGCGAGCGTGCGATACGCCGAGAGCTCGCTGATCAACCGGTCGGGCAGCGGCCGCTCGACATCCTCCGCGTCGTCGGGCGCTTCCTGCTCACCGTGACCGACGACGATTGTCGCCGCCGGCACCCCGCCCTCCATATCCGGAATGGCGGTCGCAGTGTCCCTGTCGTGACCAGCTTCGGTCTCCGGCTCATCTTCCGACACCACGGCCTCATCCTCGGGTCGGACGAAACCGCGGGCGACGCGCAGTCGGCCTTCCGAGTCGATGCTGACGAACGCGCCAGCGCGCGCCATCTCGGCTGCATCGAAGATCATCGGCCGCTCGTCAAAGGACTGCAGCGCCGCCTCGATCTCACCGAGACGCTGATCGACATCCTCAGGCAGTTCATCGGCCTGACCGTGTTCGGCCTCGAGCCTGGCCTGCTCAGTCCGCAGCGCTTCCATGGTCGCCCGCTCGTCGGCGGTGAGCTCTGCCGGCTGCCCGTGAAGCTCGCGCAAGCCATGAGTATGCCCGAAAGGGAAGTCCACGGCGGCCGCGATCCACTTCCAGCCCTCAAGGCCAATCCGCTCCGCCTCCGCCTTCAGCTTCTCCGCCACGAGCCGGTCCAACAGCGCGACATCGTGGAGCCAGCCGCCATCGTCGGCCTCGAACAGATCCCGCAGCACAGCGCCACCGGCCATCTCGTAGGCAGCCAGCCCTATGAACTGGACCCTGCGGTCGAACGCCCGAACCGTCTGCTCGGTGAGTTGCCGCCGGATCTGGTAGGGCGTATCGCCGCCGGAACGGCTGACCTTGTCCCAGACCTCCTGTTGGCGTGCATGATCCGACGTCACCGAAAACGCCATCAGCTGCTCCAGGGTCATGCCGTCGGCGGCATACACGTCCAGAAGCGCCGGCGAGACCGCGGCCAGCCGCAGCCGCTGCTTGACGACCGCAACGGTCACGAAGTGCCGCGCCGCGATCTCCTCCTCTCCCATGCCGCCGTCACGCAGGGCCTCGAACGCCTGAAATTGATCCAGGGGATGCAGACCGACACGCTGGTCGTTCTCGGCGAGCGAGTCGTCCAGGGCGGAACCGGAATCGCGCACCACGCAAGGCACAGCTTGCGTTTTCGCCATCCGCTTCTGCTTGACGAGGAGTTCGAGGGCACGGTAGCGGCGGCCGCCCGCCGGCACCTCGAACATCCCGGTCTCCTTGCCGTCAGCATCGAGGACGGCCCGAACGTTGAGGCTTTGCAGCAGCGTCCGCTCGGCGATGCTCTCCGCCAACTGTTCGATGGAAATGCCGTCCTTGACGCGGCGTACGTTGGATTGGCTCAGCACCAGCTTGTTGAAGGGGATGTCGCGCGACGGCGACAGCGTGATCTTCTGGGCGGCTTTGGTCATCTCTTGGTTCTCCGCGAAGGGTAGCCCGGAGCCTCTCTCTCAGGCCTTCACCCCTCGCAGAGCACCTCTCGCCCTCTTCCTCTCCTCCTCGTTGAGCACGCTCAGGCAGCGGTGCAATCCGGTCCGATCGCCTCAGTGCCGCCAGCCGCACCAGGTGCGAAGCCGAGGAGATAGTCGGCCACGCGGCTTGCCTGGCTCGCCGCCCGGACGATAGCGCGATTGTCCTCGCGCAGGACATCGAGCCAGAAGCCGATATAGTCCGCGTGGCGCAGGGTCGGCACGATGCCAAGCGCCGCGCAGCTGAAGGCGGATGCTATCTCGGCGATCAACTCCTCGAAGGCGTATTCGCGGCTGCCGAACCGCCCCGACAAATCACGCTTGAGCCGGGAGGCATGACCGCTGGCATGCGCGAGCTCATGCAAGGCTGTGCGGTGCCAGTTGATCGGCTCGAAGAACGCCGCAGGCGGCGGGACCTGCACGAAGTCCTCGACCGGAGCATAGAAAGCCCGGTCACCGCCAATCCGGAAGTCGACGCCACTGTTCTTAATCAACGACTCCACGGCGGGCTGGATAGCACCGGCCGGCGCCGGCGGTGCCGTGGTCGCGATATCGTCCGGCAGAGCCGAGCATTGGTCGGTGTTGAAGACAGTAAAGCGCTTCAGAAACGGAACGGCGTGCGCCTCATCGCCGGTTTCGCGCGCACGCCGCCGTTCGTCGGATGGGACGAAGCGATCGGCATAGACGACCGTGACACCGCGTTCGCCCTTGCGGACATGGCCGCCTAGAGACAAAGCCTGTCGAAACGTCAGCCAGCTCTGGCCGCGAAACCCGCGCTCGATCACCGCTCCCCAAAGTATCAGAACGTTGATCCCTGAGTACGATCGCCCGGTCGCGGCATTACCGGGCAAGGCAAGCTGAGCTTTCGCAGCTTGCCTTCCCCATGGCTGGATCCAGGGCACGCGGCCGGCCTCCAGCTCGCTGATGATGTTGCTCGTGATCTCCTCATAGAGGCTCGCCCGGCCCTCACCGGCATGCGCTCCAACTCTCCGTTCCTGCATCGCGGATCTCCGCGACGGGCGCGGCAAAACTCTCTCGCCGCTTCCAACCCGTCACGGCCAACTCGGCCTGCACTCTTCCTCTAGGAGAGCCATGAGCGCACCAACCGTCTACCGGGCAGTCCGCATTCGCTTTGCTCCGGAGGAGGCGGCCCGCGCGGGTTCGGAGCAGATCGCCTCACCTGGGCAGCCGTAACCGTCGAACCGATTTCGCCTAAACGGAATTTTGCCTTGCGCCGTCGGACAAATCAGTGGTTAATAAGGTGCTGGCTCAACTCGGGAGACAGTGATGGCCGAACAATCAGATCCGGCATCCGACCTTGTTCAAATCTCCAAAATGAACGGCGATTTCCGACGCAACTACGGACCGTTCCTTGGAGCGTATCTCTACTTGCGCTCTATCGAAGCCGTGCGCCAGCGCCCTTTTCGGCGGATCGGGATGTTTTCACTGATCGGGACCGCTGTCGCTGCATTGTTCGCACGACACGCCTGTCCTTGGTAAGCAGGCGGACCAGCGCCCGGGCAAGTTCACTTTCCGTCTTGAAGTAGGCGACGCCATGGTCGGCACGCCCATTCTCACGGAATCTGATCATGTTGCTGTCGTTCGGAACCGTTGGCATCAGGACGTAGTCGAGAATGGCCCTATTATGTTCATCTAGCCGGATTGCTACGATCCACCCGTCCGGTAGACGCCGACACGAGACCGTCCAAAAGGGAGAAAATCCCGGCCGCGCTCCAGCCGTCCAGTAAGCCACCCGAAAATAGATCTGCCACTTCTTGTCAACAATCAGATGCTGCTCGGGAACACCGACGTTGATCCAACGGCTTTTCACGCTGTGAAGGTTTGCGCTGCATCCTTCTTTTTCCATCCTTTGGCAAAGGCGTACGGCGAGAGCTGAGAGTGGCTCAACCCACTCCTGACGGATGTCCATGTACTCACAGCGTCGCCGCGACTGATATCCAATCAGCCTGTAGGCATTTCGCAAAGTCCCGAAATGATCAACAAAGGTTCGGGCGGACGGGAGCTCGGCCGTTGCGTTGATGATCGTCGGGGTGAGACGCCCCTCCTTCTTCAATGTCTTCTTCAGACGGAGCAGCATCTCCTCTTCACTGATGTCGACGCGCCTCTCTTTCATGATTTTCTGAACAGCAAGAAAGACGTCATTCGCAACGATAGGTTCAAAGCAACGTTCAGCACGGACCCATAGGTTCGGGGGATTGTTGATACGCTCACCGCCCAGCTTGCTTGACTGCCGGTTATAGACCAGATTGCCGACGTAACTTTCGTTTCGCAGCATGCGGCTGATCGTGGGAGCTCTCCAGGGCTTCCCTCGGCACCATACCCGGTTGCGATTGAATTCCTTTGCGATGGCCTTCTCGGACTTCACCTGAAGGAACCGAGCGAAGATCCGCCTCACAATGGCGACCTCGTGTGCATCGCCAGGCCGCAGACGAATATGATCGGTCTGAAGATATTTCCGTTCTCCCTTTCCCATGATCCTCTTCGGCTGAAGGCGCTCGTCGACCAGAACGCGTTCAAGGCCGTAGCCAATGGGCCCGCCGGGCAAAAATCCAAGTCCAACAAAGCGGCAAATACCCGTATGCACCTTGACCGACAGTTCACGGCTGTATTCGGCGGCCATGACCCTTTTGAGGTTCTTGACGATGTTAGAGAGCATGCTGCCATCGTTGTCGAACTGCTCGGCGCAATAGTTGACACTGATCCCGGCTTGCTTGCAGATAAACTCGTAGTGTGCAGCTTCGTCGGCGTCCTGGAACCGCCCCCACCGGCTGATGTCGTAGACGAGGATGTGGTTGAACTCGGCGCGTCCATTGCTGACATCCTCGATCAGCTTGGCAAGTCCCGGCCTGTTCTTGATTTTGAGACCGCTCTCACCATGGTCAGCATAGGTCTTGACGATCGCAAGTCCATGGGCATGCGCGTAAGCCGCGATCGCTGCAGCCTGATTTTGGATTGAGTACCGCTGATAGTCCGTGGACATGCGGACATATTGCGCTGCGCGCCCATCGAGGGATCGGGGGAGGTGGGTCTCACGGACGACGAGTGCGTTTGACACTGATCACGCCTCCGACGGGTTGTCCAAACAAGCAGACGCCAATTCCGCGCCGCTGACAAGTCTGCGTGCCCGTCGTGAGAATACGCCCCTCGGTATGGCCGCCGGTTGTCGCCATGTCCCGTGACCTCGAAGAGTGCACGGTCATTCTACAGCAGTTGCTCCCTGACATCGCTCGTCTCGGTCACTCAGACCGAGACCTGGATCGCTGAGGTGATCGTAAGCTTGACCGACGGAGGCTGCTTCCGCATGTTGGCGGAATGCCCCCCCGACATGCCGTCTCGAGCACGAGGTCGGCTTTGCGGCGCCCAAGCGCGAGGCTTGTCATCCCAGCTCGGCAAGCTCGTTGGATGGGTAGATTTGTTCCTCCATCCATTTCAAGGCCGCTATCAAGCTGGCTCTGCCCGCAGGGTCCTGTGCGATCGTCCTCAATGAAATTGACGGGTATTTCGCGAGATCAGCTTCGCGAAGGTCCGCCCCCTTGATTGCGTTGAAACGCTCCAGCAGCTTGCGTCGAGCATCCATCGATCCGAATATCGGCTTGTTCTCGAGGGCCCCAAATTGGAGCCATAGCTTTCCGTCCGACGACAGATATGTTGGATTGATCAGCACCCCGCCTGGTTTGAATACCGGATAGACCGAGCCATTCTCCTTTCCTGTCCCAAAGACGAGGGGACGTTTGCCTCCCTTGGCCATCCATGCAAAGACTTCCCTGGAATCCGCAGGGCGCCTTGTCTATCAGGTAACGCCACAAATGGACTCGCGTATCATCCGCTATTCGTCCAGAAGGTCCAGAAACCGTTCGATCCTTCGCAAGGGAGGCTCGCCGCCGCGCTCGGCATAGATGAGCCGATTGCCGTCACGCTGCAGCAGGCGTGAGCACGATTTTCGAATCCGCCCCGGAAGCAGCATGGCCGCAATCGCCTCCGGCCCGACATCGAGACGCATGATCCCGCGCTCCCTGCAATTCACCCTGAGCCTGGCCACAGCGAAAAAGTCGCAGGCCGCCGGTGGCAGAGTGCCGAAGCGGCGTTGCGTTTCGTCCTCGAGTTCTTCGAGTTCGTCATCCGTTCGGCACCGCGCGGCGCGCGCGTAGATCTCGAGCCTGAGCGCCTCCGACTGCACATAATCCGACGGAAGCAGCTCGGCGATGGGGAGGTTCAGCTCCGGAACCCAAAGAGCGGACATCCCTTCGCGGTCGCCCTCGAGCGCCAGGGTCAGCAGATGGCCATAGAGTGTCGGGCCGAAGACCTGCACGTGGCCGGACTGCCGATCCGACAGCATGTCGCCGCCGCCGCGCAGGTCGAGATCACGCGCGCTGATCGCAAAGCCGGCGCCCGGGCGGTTCAGCTCCTCGATAACGGACAGCCGCTTCTCCGACCGGTCGGAACCGCCCTCCGTCAGGAAATGCGCGAACGCGCGAATGCCGCCCCGCCCCACCCGACCGCGGAGCTGATGCAGCTGCGCCAGGCCAAATTTTTCAGGCCAGCATACGACGATGGTATTGGCCCGCGGGATATCGAGACCGCTCTCGACGATGTTGGTCGCGAGCAAGACGTCCGCATTGCCTTCGACGAATTTCATCAGCCTTTCGTCGATCTCGTCTGCAGGCAACCTGCCGTGAATCGCAATGATCCGAAGTTCGGGCGCCAGCGCGTGGATCCGGGCCAGCATCGGATCCAGATCCTGAATCCTCGGGCAGATCACGAAACTCTGGCCATTGCGCCGCTGCTCGCGCACCAGGGCGGCGGCGATCGCGATGTCGGAAAGCGGCGCCACCTTGGTCACGACCGGAACACGATGAACCGGCGGCGTCGCAATCACGCTGAGATCCCGCAGGCCGGTCAAGCCCGCAGCGAGCGTGCGTGGGATGGGCGTCGCGCTCATCCAGAGCCTGTGACCGTTCTTGTTGAGACCGGACAGCATGGCCTTGTCGGCCGCTCCGAAATGCTGCTCTTCGTCGATGATGATCAGGCCAAGTTCGGCAAACTTGATCTCCTTGGCGGCCAGCGACAGCGTCCCGACGACGACCTTGATCTCGCCGCTCTTCAATCCTTCGCGCACCTTGCGCGCCTCGGCCGTCGACGCAATCCGCGACAGGTTTCCGACCTCGATGCCGAGCGTCGCAAAGCGCTTGCGGAACGTCTCGACATGCTGTCGCGCCAACACCGTGGTCGGAACGACGATCGCAACCTGCTTTCCCGCCAGGACGGCGGCCGCAGCGGCGCGCAACGCGACCTCGGTCTTGCCGAAGCCGACATCGCCGCAGACGATCCGGTCCATCGGGTGCCCCGACGCGAGATCGTCGAGAACGTCGCGGATGGCCTGGGCCTGATCCGGGGTGGTGAAATACGGAAACCGCGCGGCGAACTTCTCATAGGTGGCCGGCCGCGGCACGAGCTTCGGCGCCGGCCGACGCCGGCGCTTGCTCCTCTGCTTGGCGAGCTGCTTGGCAACGACATGAATTTCGGTCTCGGCGTCGGCTCGCCGTGGCCGCCATGAGCTGCCGTCGGCTTTGTCCAAGGACGTATCGCCGAGCTCGGCGGCGTAAGGCCAGATCAAGGCCAGCTCGGCAAGCGGAACGAGAACGGCGTCATTTCCGGCAAATACCAGCCTGACCATCTCGCGTGGCGAGACCCCTCCACCGCCCATCGACCGCAACCCGCCGAGCCGCGCCAATCCGCGCTGCATATGAACGACCACGGATCCGAGCTCGGGCAGGCCCACGGCATCGAAGCCCGGCGTCCACGCCCAGTTCGTGGGATGCGGCTGATGTGCCCTGCTGCCGAGAACGTCGGATGCGGTGATGACGACGAGTGGCTTCCGACCGGGAACGACGAAGCCAGCATCGAAGCCGGCCAGCAAGGCAGCTTCTTGCCTGCCCCGCGCCGTCGCCTCCGCCCAGTCCGCGACGCATTCGGCCTTGACGCCGCTCATCCGCGCCATCAGGCGCAAATCCGCCTCTACCGCGGCAACGAACAGCACACGCGCGTCAATGTGCTGGGCTTCCTCGATGAACGCGCGCAGCGCCTTTCGGGGGGCGGTTTGCCTGAAGAATTCCGGAGTCGCCCGATATGGCGCTGTCGGAGGCAGCAGAGCAATCCTCTTCGCCGCCTGGCTCCATTCGCGCCGGCTCAGACAGGCGCGATCGCGCTCGGCTCGGGCCGCCGCATCCTCGATCGTACTAAGCCAAGTGTTCGCATGCTTCGGCGCCGCCGTGTCCGCGATCCACTTGGCGCGCGCGCAATACTCGAACAGGTTTGACCTGTTGCGGGCGCGCTCGTTGAACGCGAGCCGCTCTGACATCGGATCGATCTGAAGCTCCTTGAACTCGGAGATCATCTGCTGATCAATCGGATTGAAGCTTGCAATCCGCCTTATCTTGCCTCCGGAATGCTCGATCCTGAACGGACCGAGCGCACCGGCGGGGAAAATCTCGAACGTATTGCCGTGAAACAGCACTCCGCCGGGATAATCGGGGCTGTCGTCGAGGTCGTATCCGAGCGCCTCGAAGCGCGCCTCGAGCTGCTGTTCGGAATAGGCATCGCCGACCCGAAGCAGCATGCCGGTGCGCGACCAGTGAGCCGGCAGCGGCAGGCGCTCCATCATCGCCTCCGCGGTGGTGATCAGCAGGACCGGCTTCTTCGCGCCCGCAAGACGCCTCAACACGGAGCTCCGCCTGCCGGCGATGTCACGTGATGGTTCGAGCAGATCAAACGGCAGCGTGTTCAGTCGCGGATAGACGAGCACGTCGCAACCCGGCTCAAGAACGTGGATGATGGAACCGAGCCGCTCGGCTCTGCGATCATTCTCGGCGAGAAACACGAAGCCGCTTCGGCCGGCCGCTTGCCATTCTGTCACGAGGTGCAGCGCCAGCAGCCCCAAGGGTGACGACGAGGACACGCGCAACCTGGGCAACATCGCCTTCTTGGCCGTGACCGACGTCTTCTTGCGCGGAGCACCCTTTTGGGGCGCGGTGGCGGGCTTCGGTGAAGCAGCCTTGCGCTGCGCCGCGCTTCTGGGAGTACGAAGAACTGGGGCCAAGGAGATCGTCTCGTGCGAGATGGTCGACACCAGGAGTCCTCCCGGCGAATCTTTGATCAGCTTTAACGCATTCGGGAGTCAAAGGGGACCCTCACAATCTCCATCGCGCCGCTCTCACCGGCTATGCCGGGCTGATGCAGGCGGACGCCGTGACGGATTGAACAAGCTCTTCAATCCCCCGCAAGCCTCGAAGCTCTCGGACGCCCAGAAGGCGTTCATTCTGAAGCAAGGCAACGACGGCGTGCCAGTTGCCGAGATCTGTCGCAAGGCCGGGATCAGCCAGGCTGACCTACTTCAATTGGAAGAAGAAGTACGATGGTCTGCTGCCGACCGAGATGCGGCGGCTGAAGCAGCTCGAGGACGAGAACGGCAAGCTGAGGAAGCTGGTTGCTGACCTGTCGCTCGACAAGGAGATGCTGCAGGACGTGATCCGCCGAAAGCTGTGAGGCCTGGTCGGAAGCGCAAGCTCGTCGACGAGGTCTGTGGCGAGTGGCACGTGTCGATCCGCGGGGCGTGCGAAGCCCTTAAGGTCGACAGGTCGACCTACCACTACGGATCCCGTCGCTCCGACCAGGCCGCCCTCGAACAACGGATCAAGGAGATCTCCCATGTCCGCGTTCGCTACGGCTATCGCCGCATTCACATCGTGCTTCGTTCACGGACAGAACAAGACGCGGCGAGCCTATCGCGAATTAGGCCTGCAATTGCGCAACAAGACGCCGAAGCGCAGGGTCAAGGCCAAGCTACGGGTGCTCACGACCATCGACATCTTCTCCCGCTTCTCGCCGGCGCTGGCACCGCGATTACCTAGGATGAACTCCGAAGGCGCACGGGACCCCTCAGGATCGTCGCTCCCGACCCCAGCGCCAGCGTCACCACGCGCGCCGCCCGCCTACGACCAGTGCCGCCGTCGCCGCCCGGACGTAATCACTTCCACTTCCGCCTACGCTTATAACCGCCCAATCAGCTCAGACGAGATCGTCCGGATGCAATCGCTCCGTAAGCAAGCAGTACTTTTTGCGCACTCCGCACCCAGCTGAATTCGGACGCTCGGCCAACGCGCTGTTGCCTCTGGATAGGGTCAGCGTGGTCGACACTGTCGAGGCTTCGCCTCAAAACCTCGGCCCATCCATCCACATCGAGCGCATCAATAGCGATACCCACTCCGGACGCAGCCTCCTCCATGGCCGACCCTGCACTAAAGGCAACAGCCGTCCCACAGGCGAGAGCTTCCACGACTGGCATGCCAAATCCTTCATAGACTGAAGGCATCAAAAGCAGTCGAGCACCTTCATAAAGGCTTCGAAGAACACCATTTGATATGGAGGTCAGCCACCTCAATGAGCCCTCCTCCGTTAGAGCTTCTGCCTCGGCAGGCATGCGAAGGTTGCCCCAACCTGGTCCGCCAACTATCACCAGTGGAAAACGGGTTCGGCTCAATAAATCAAGCTTGCTATATGCCGCGATCAGCGTGCGAAGATTCTTTCGGGGTTCCAGCGTACCGACGCTCAGGAAGAAGTTGCCGTAGATCAAATCGAGAGACGAGAGCTCGCGAGCGGTAAACTCCTCGCCGAGAGGCGAGTAGATCGGCGCAGCTGCCGGCGGCCCTACAAAAATCTTATCCGGGGGGGCACCAAAATAGCTTATGATCTCCCGCTTACTGAACTCAGAGATCGTTTGAACACATGGGGCGCGTTCGATGATCTTCCCGAGTGGAGACAACCACCGGACCCGATCGACCGGATGAAATTCCGGATGACGAAAGGTCGACAGGTCATACACCACTGGCAGCGTCGGGATTCCGGGATCCGCCAGGGGGCGAAAATTGAATGCGTGAAATAAGTCCAGCTTCTTACCGCGGGAGGAGTAGATAAAAGCAATCTGGCTCAGCGTTCGGGCTAGCGCCCGCGCTTGGCGGAGGACAATAAGATTAGCCGAATAAGAGCGCAAGGTTTGCGCGAGCGGCCGTGAGCGGCTATGGCGGGCGTGAAGCTCACCGTCCTTGCCCACCTCATGCAGCGCGCGAGACGTGCACAAGCCATGCAATGTATCCAGTTCTCTCCACCCTAGGCGTCCGAAGGCCGAGAATCGTGTAGATGGGCTCAGCGCTGCTATCGCGCAAATTGTATGCTGAGCATAGTTTGCAATCCCCGTTCTTGGTCCCTCTAGAAATGCTCTTTCAATTCCAACACGCACACCATACTCCTAAGCGAGCTCGCCACTTGAAATCCAAATGGCTTGGGCAATCGATATTACACGCCGCCGTTCTTCATTCGCGAGTTGTTCACCCACTCTCGCAACGGTCCATGGGCATGCGTCTTACCTGAGCCATTCGCCCACACGTCTTCGGGCGGAGTCGTCTGGGAACACGCGCCGTATCTCCGGCCGACCAAAGCAGACGTGAAGCACATGGAAGGGCCAATTTCCCGCAGCATGAAAAGGCTCGGCCCCTACTATCAACTTAAGTCGCTACAAAAACATGCGCAGTTGCAGCAACTCAATTCGACCTGCTATCTCTCGGACGCCCGGCGTCGCCCTATTCTCATCGCTCGAAATCGCTGGCCAGGGGGGGCGAATCGATAGCCTTCAAGCTACCTGCTTTTCATTTAGACTAGCAGCGCCGAAAATCATCCTCGAGACGGACGATGTCGTCCTCACCTAGATAGCTACCCGTCTGCACCTCTACCAGTTCCAACATGATTTTTCCGGGATTTTCGAGGCGATGCACTGTCCCGATAGGAATATAGATCGACTCGTTCTCATGTATGGTGGTGACTGCGTCATTCAGAGTGACTCGCGCCGCACCTTTAACTACAATCCAGTGCTCGGATCGGTGATAGTGCTTCTGGAGCGAAAGCCGTTGCCCTGGCTCAACAACGATACGCTTCACCTGATGGCGCTCGCCTTGATCAACCGTTTGATACGCCCCCCACGGTCGATGCACCTTAAGGTGCTCTGTTGTAACCTGAGGCGCAGCAGTTCTTAGTTTTGCTACCAACCGCTTTAGGCCGCTAGTGTTGTCGCGCCGCGACACAAGTACGGCATCCTGGGTCGCAACCACGACTAAGTCGTCGACTCCTTCTAGAGCCAAGAGCGCTTTGTCCGAAGCTACCACACAATTGCGGCTATCGTCAAAAACTGCAGTACCTTGCGCGGCGTTACCTTCGGAATCCCTATCCCATAGCTCCCAGATTGCTTGCCAAGAGCCCACGTCTGACCACCCGCAAGAGATCGGCACGACCGCGGCACGCGACGTCCTCTCCATTACGGCATAATCAATTGAGATTGAACGCACTGTTCCGAACGCTTCGGGATCAAGGGTAAAGAATGAGAGATCTCGGCTTGCTTTATCGACCGCGTCAACGACCGAAGAGACGCTCGCAGGATCAAGCCTTCGGTATTCCTCAAGTAGCACCTCAGCTCGAAACATGAAGTTCCCACTATTCCAGAGATATCCCGAGGCGATATATTGTTCGGCTAACTCCTGGTCGGGCTTTTCGACAACTTTCTCCGCTCGTCGAACAGCGCCAACAATTGGTTCTCCGGGACTGATATAGCCATATTCAGAAGTCGCATGACTCGGCCGGATACCGAAGGTAACGATATGACCGGCTTCAGCTGCACCAAGCCCGTCACGGCACGCCGAGACGAACGCGTCGATATTGCGCACCAAGTGATCCGCCGCCAGAGCGAGTACCACCGCCTCACTGTCACGATTCCGCGCGAATGCAGCTCCCGCGGCAATCGCCGGACCCGAGTCTCGCCGCATCGGCTCAAGCAGTACGTCAGCGTCGACCCCTGACTCGGCCAGCTGCTCCAGAGCAATAAACCGGCACGCGCTGTTGGCTATAACGATCGGTCGACCGAAGAGACCGCTATCGGAAACACGCAGCAGCGTATCTTGGAAAGTCGAACCGGTCCCAAATAACGGCAGAAACTGCTTCGGCCGATCATCTCGCGAGACCGGCCACAACCGCGTCCCCGATCCGCCACAAAGGATCAACGGAATTATTTGACGCGTCATTTCACAAACCCAAATAAGACTTCAACGGATTGGCTCGGCAGATACTTCGTCTCTGCGGCCGTCGGCCTAAGATTGAGGGGTATCTTCGGCACACTAGCATGCAAAATGAAATGGTCCAGTCACTAGATGGTCTGAAGTGTCTCTTCAGATGACCTGAAAAAGGGACACGAAGATCTTGAGCCGCCCGCAAGTCCGTCTTGCATGATCATGTTTCCAACTCAAGCAAGCACAGAACGCGGCGAATATACATGTCCTCAACTTCATCGCGCACTCCTGCCGATCAGACTTTACGACTTCATCGGCCGTGCGGCGCTCTGGACCGTCTCCGCTCGACGTGCTTTCGCACAAGCTGCTTCAACAGCTCCCTGAGCACCCTTCCAGAAGATGACTCTTCTAGCGATGCTCACAAAACGGCGCACAGACAATCTCAAGGGCCTCGGCCACACGCTTACGCTGGAAGCTCTTGTGCGAAGCCCAGGCCTCCATCAGCGCGCCGTCGACGGAGAAGTGCCCGCTCGACAGCAGCGGTTTGACTTCGGGATGGTTCAGCAGCTTCGCCATGAAGGCGGCGAACAACTCGCCGTTCTCCAGTCCGGTGCGGGTCTTCGTGAATGTCGTCGGGTCCTAGACCGGATCATCCGCCCCCCCCGCAAACCAGCAGTAGAGCAGATTGAGTCCAATTGCTCCACGAGCTGACGTTCCGAGCGAATGCCGCAAAACAATTACAGCACTAGAGCGCTCGGCAATTGCTTGGGCCGGATCGAGAGGGCGGCCTTCCTTCGAGTGGAGCGCATCCAATGTGCGGTTCAGGTCGCGAAGAACGTCTCGCACCAGCTCCCGGATCTTGCGCAGCGGATGATCCTTCGGGACACGCGCCTCCGATGAAGCGTAGGAAAACAGCCCCCCCCCGGATCCTCGAGCTTGCCTCGCATCCGTCCCGCCGAGACTCTCCAAGATCAGTGAGTGACGAAAATCCGACCAAAACGATAGTTTTTCAGCAGGCTGCTAATCTCCCTTTACCTCTTGAGGTGCGATCTGGGCCGCACACTCCAATTCTGCCGGACCGTTAGATACCTGTCTCTCTATCCGCAGCTTCTCCCCCGCCCCGATCCCCACTGCCAAGACATAAAGCCATCCCTCGTACGTATCCGACAGATGCGAATTGAACATTGAACTCGCGATGTTCTGAACGACCGCGAGTAGTCCGATCCAAGCCGCCATGGTTTTGCAACTATATAAAAGCCTTACGTGCGCTATCCACATTGCCCAAACAGTGACTACTCCGAGCCCCCCCCATTGCAGAGCTGCGGCGAGGGTCTGATTGTGAGGGTTACTTACGACAAGGGCTGAGAGTCCCGTTTTGCCGACAGAATCCTCCTCGAAGAGATGCCTGGTTGCGCCAGTCCCATGACCAAGCAGGGGCGCCACCTTAAAAAAGTTAACTGATTTGCGCCAAAGCTCTAGGCGTACAGCCGCGGACGGTTGCTGTTCTCCGATCGGAGCATCCGGACTGACAAGAAGCTCGCGGGATATCGACGAAACCTTTTGTTGGAGATTCGGAGAAAACGCCCACAAGCTTCCAATCGAGATTGCAAGCGCAACGAACCCAAATAGCAACATGTTTCTAGGAGCGTAGCGCACTATCAACAAAATCAGCATAGCGGGACCATAGAAGAACGCAGTTCGCGCGATGTCCACGAAGGCGAGGTTGGCAAAAAACAGACCTGCGGTCAGCCAAATCACTCCGCTCAAATGGTATCTCTTCTGGATCGATGCCTCACACGCAAGTCCAGCCAGCGCCACGGCGACCAGCATGAATCCTTGGCTTTGATCGATGTAATTTCTCACCGGAACACCGGGTTGATTTAGACGCTGAACCAGCGCAAGTCCCGGCAGGATGGCGACAACGAATGAGTATATCAACAAGAGGCCGTTTGATGCCGCGAATGACACGAGCATCCAATTTACCCGCCGACTACCGGCGACATGAAGCATCAAGAGCGGTAGCAGTAAGAACTTGATCAGCTTTCCGACGGAACCAATGCGATCGGGCCAAGGTATATCATTGGCCCAAAGCATTCCTAACGCGGCAAGTAGGACCAATGCGATCGGCATCACGACAGCCGGCTGTTGTAAGATTGCCATTATGGAGCTGGCGCGAAGTGCCGGCGCCATAATGAGGAACGCAACTACGCCGAGGACGCTTGTTGCGCTTGTCGACCAGGGCAACGCGATCAGCAGCATTATGACAGCAAGGTCAGCGTTGCGATGCCAGAGAAGCTCACTACGGCTCGCTTGCCGGCTAAAATGTACGGCGAATGCGAGTCGCGCTTCCGCGAATGACCGGCTCGCCGCAAGGGTGAGCAAAGACCTCATTGAGGCGAACATTTAAACCGTGCCCTGTATGCAACTTTCGAAATTGGCGGGACTTCCGAGATCCAGTCTCGCCCCCCCCTGGCTGCGGCCATATAGCTGGATTCATAATTGCAGGCCAGATCAAGCAGCACGCCGCTATTGGGACCGCTGCTGAATTTGGGGGAGCTTCTGCCGGCTCAGAGAACGGCGAGCATGGCCGCAGCCAAGAGCGCTCACAGACGTCTCCGTCGCGTGTCATTCAGCTGCGGCAACGCCGGATCTGCCTTGTCATTGTGCAACCTACTCGCGTCCTGGTTGCAATGCACTGAACTCAACCAGCACGAGCGGTCGTGGTTTTTTCGCGAAATCGGCCGTCACCATAAACAATTCGTCCTTGCAGGCTATGCTGCGGCACGGTATGTTGCCACCAGTGATTGCTCGTGATCTTGATTGCATATGCTGGAGCGGCGACAATCTCGTCCTTTATAACAAGCGGATTCGCAACGTAGTGCCCAAAAAAGCAGCTCTGATTACCGGCGTCACTGGTCAGGATGGCGCCTATCTGGCGGAATTCCTCCTTGCGAAGGGATATTCGGTTCACGGGATAAAGAGGCGCGCCTCACTCTTTAATACTCATCGTATCGATCATCTCTATCATGATCCTCACGAGAAGGGTGCGGACTTTACTTTACATCATGGCGATCTGACCGATTCATCTGGACTAATTCGGATTGTCCAGCAGGTCCAGCCTGACGAGATCTACAATCTCGCCGCTCAGAGTCATGTCGCTGTTTCCTTTGAGGAGCCGGAATATACAGCAAATTGCGATGCGCTGGGGACGCTGCGTGTGCTTGAGGCTATCCGCATTTTGAAGCTCGAGCAAAAGACGCGATTTTACCAGGCTTCGACGTCTGAGCTCTACGGGCTAGTTCAGGAGACGCCGCAGCGAGAGACAACTCCGTTCTATCCTCGATCCCCGTATGGGGTCGCCAAGCTTTATGCCTACTGGATCACGGTGAACTACCGGGAGGCGTATGGCATATATGCTTGCAATGGAATTTTGTTTAACCATGAATCCCCCCTGCGAGGGGAGACGTTCGTGACCCGGAAAATTACTCGCGGCTTAGCGCGTATAAAGCTGGGGCTACAACAGCGCCTGTTCTTGGGAAATCTGGATGCGCGAAGGGACTGGGGTCACGCTCGCGATTACGTGGAAATGCAGTGGCTCATGCTCCAGCAGAAAACGGCGGAGGACTACGTCATAGCCACTGGTGAGCAGCATTCAGTGCGCGAATTCGTAGAGGTTGCAGCGGCGCATCTTGACATTGTCATTCGCTGGGAAGGGGAGGGCGTCAACGAGAAGGGTATCGACGCCAGCACGGGCAATTGTATCATTGGGATCGACCCCCGCTACTTCCGCCCATCTGAAGTGGAAACGCTTTTGGGAGATGCGTCCAAGGCAAGAACGAATCTAGGTTGGGAGCCAAAGACGAGCTTTGGAAACCTGGTCAAAGAGATGGTGCAAGAGGATTTCTTGGCGGCCAAACGAGACGATCTGGTTAGACGGCATGGTTATAAGACGTTCATGTTAAATGAATAGTGCGCTGATCGACTATTAGATCTGGCTACCGATAGAGGTTACCTTGAGTAGGCGAGTTCTGGTCACCGGGGCAACGGGCCAAGACGGCCGTTATTTGATCGACCTCCTCTCGAGCGAGGGGTGCGAAATTCACGCCCAGAGCCGAGGGACCGGTCCTTATCCCGAGATATCAGACTCTGCAACTTGGCATTGTGGTGAATTGATAGATGCGCAATTCCTGTCCTATCTGACAGTCGATCTTAAGCCCGACGAGATCTATAATCTAGCTGCTCTATCCAGGCCGATACGATCTTGGGAAGAGCCGAAAGGGACGGCAGAAATCAACGCGCTGGTCCCCCAAACTATGTGTGAGTTGCTGGTGAAGTACAATCCAGGCTGCCGGTTGTTTCAGGCAAGTTCGTCTGAGATATTCGGCGATCTGAGCACCCAATCACAGACTGAAGACACCGCATGCAATCCGCATTCTCCGTACGGAATTGCCAAGCTCTACGCTCACCATGTTATGGGTGCATACCGTCGGCAATACGGTTTGTACTCGTGCTCGGGAATCCTATTCAATCACGAGAGCCCCTATCGCTCCGTGTCATACGTTTCGCAAAGGATCGCATACGCTTCAGCAGCGATAGCCCTGGGCCTGCGCACAACCTCTGCCGTTGATGAGTTTGGACGCTCTGTTCTCAGCGAAGGCATGTTGTCGTTAGGCAATATTGCCGTTCGACGTGATTTCGGCTTTGCTGGCGACTACGTCGAAGCGATGCGTCTAATGATGCGCCACACGGATCCGGCGGACTACGTGATTGGCACGGGGCAGACGCACTCCATTCAAGAATTCTGTGAAACTGCCTTTGCATTTGTCGGTCTGGATTGGCGAGACCACGTTAGAGTGGATGCAGCCATGGTGCGTAAGATCGACAGCCATTTTACTTGCGCAAATCCTGCAAAAATTCAAAACCGTCTTGGTTGGCGACCACGCGTGACATTTAAAGAGCTCGTTCAAATGATGGTACGCGCACAAACGGATCGCATCTGTTCCGACTTGACAAAGTCGGCAGAAGCTTCAGCAAAGATCTCTGGTTAAGTTATGCGTACTCTCCACGCATATAAGATCTACCGCCCAGATGTTTACGGAGGCATTCCCCACGTCATAGCCATGTTGAGCAAGGTTGATGAGCTTACGAAGCGCGTCCTTGTTGCTCGCGAATTTGGTCTACGGCGACGCTTTCAAGATGGGAATGAGGACGTGATCTCGGTCTCGTCTCTAGGTACTCTCTTTTCGATGCCAGTCGCTCCGAGCTATGCCTTCGTATTTGCTCGAATGGCGCGCGCCGCGGATCTCGTCGTGCACCATGCGCCCTTCCCCTTGGTAGATCTGGGTCTCGTAGCAGGCTTGCCTTCCAAGACGGCACTCGTGGTGCACTGGCACGCCGAAATGGCGACCCGACCTTTGCTGGCGCGATTGATCGCTCCTTTTGTGCGTCATACCTTGAATCGAGCAGATTGCATTGTGGTGTCTGATTCGATCATCGTCGATAAATCGAAACTGCTAGCACCGCATGCGGAAAAGTGTACTGTCGTGCCGTACGGATGTGACACGGACTATTGGGGAGCGCTTGACGAGGCCGGCAGGAGAGTGGCAGACGACCTTAAGATGCGATTCCCAAAGTTGATTGTCTCAGTAGGCCGCCTCGTCCCCTACAAGGGTTTCGAGACCTTGCTGTACGCGATGGCGTCTGTTGACGCTCAGGCTGTGATCATCGGCAGTGGTCCCCTGAGGCAAAGCCTTGAGCGGCTTGCGGCCAAGCTTGAGATTTCACATAAGGTTTTGTTCGCTGGAAGTTTGCCGCGCGACCAGATCCGCCAGTATTTTGGAGCGGCGAACGTCTTCGCATTTCCGTCTTTGACCAGCGCTGAAGCGTTCGGCCTTGCCCAGATCGAGGCCATGGCAGCAGGCCTCCCCCTTGTGAACACCTCTTTGCCTACGGCAGTTCCGCGGGTCGCCCGACACGAGCAGGAAGCTTTGACGGTGCCGCCGGGCGACCCTACCGCGCTCGCCTCGGCGCTTCGGAGACTACTGTCTGATGATGAGCTGGCTCGTCGTTTGGGCCGCTCTGCTTCGCGCCGTGCTCACTCGGAGTTTAACGAGAAGAAATATCTAGAACGAATGGCAAACATCTACCGGGAGGCTGTCGAGCGAAGGCACATGGGTTGATGATCACAGTCTCGCAGCACGGTATGACCTTTATGCTGGCCTGCGGGTGCTTTTTTTGATGATATCCTGCCACCGGGCCAAAAAAGTGAGTGCCGTCTTTGGACTCTGACAGAGTGAGGCTGTACAGAAATTTCTATGTGGTTGCCCCGTAGTCCCACGCGGATGATGGGGTAAGGACACGAACTTCTGCGTGCGTTCGGCGGTATCCTCGGGGTTTGGTCATCGAATGACAGAGCTGTGGTTAAAGAAGCGAAGTGGACAGGACGATCACTGTAAGTCCCTAGGGACAGGGACTATCATGTCGATGAAGTCTATGCATCTCCTGCCTGAGTTTAAACTAACGCTGCGGCCACCTTTCAGAACTCCGCGGGTTAGAGAGACGTCTCTGCTCCTTCAATAAAGTGGATCGTGATCAAACGGCGTCGCGTACGATGCCTACATCGAAAGCTCTCGGGGACGGGCTGTCCAACCGAACCAAGTTTATGGGAACCAGAACTATGAGTGCCAAACAGCGATACGCCGCGATAGACCGATGTCGAATCAGCAAGAGCTCGAATTTGATCTCCGTTTTGGATTTGGGTCATCAAGCCTTGACTGGTGTATTTCCAAAGAGTCGCTCAGAGGAATTGACTGTTGGGCCACTCGAGCTGGTTTGGTGTCCGGACTCGGGTTTGCTGCAGCTCGCTCACTCCTACGAAGTTGGCGAGATGTACGGCGAGAATTATGGCTATCGGTCGGGACTTAACCAGTCGATGGTCGACCATCTCACCAGGAAGGTTGGCCAGCTCTCACGGAAGGCTGGATTGGCTTCAGGCGACACGGTCCTGGACATTGGCTCGAACGATTGTACTTCTCTAAACGCTTATCGTGTCAACGACCTGTACCGAATCGGTATTGACCCAACAGGGCACAAATTCAGCCAGTACTATCCACCCGAGGTAAGGCTAGTACCGGACTTCTTTTCAGCTCAGGCATACTGGAGCGCCGCCAGCGCTCCGGCCAAGGTCATCACTTCTATCGCGATGTTTTATGATCTCGAAGATCCGATCGGCTTTGCTCAGTCCATCGAAAGCATCTTGGCCGCCGACGGCATTTGGCATTTTGAGCAAAGCTACATGCCGTCAATGTTGAGAATGACGTCCTACGATACCATCTGTCACGAGCATCTTGAGTTTTATTCACTCTCTGTCGTCAAGCGAATACTAGACGCAGCTCAGATGAAGTTGGTGGATGTTCAGATGAATGCCATCAACGGTGGAAGCTTTGCGGTTACTGCCGCGAAGAAGGCAAGCCCAGTCAAGACAAACGACGCAGTGATTGACTGGATGCTTGAGCAGGAAGATCGGATGGGTCTTCATACGCCGCGGCCCTATCGGGAATTTGAAGAGCGTGTGTTTCGCCACAGAGAGGATCTACAGCGACTGCTCAGGTCGCTGGTCGCGGACGGGAAGCGCATTATAGGCTACGGAGCCTCGACCAAGGGCAACGTAGTGCTGCAATTCTGCGGCATCACTGAGAACGAAGTTTGTGCAATTGCTGAGGTGAATCCCGACAAGTTCGGGTCATTCACGCCTGGCACCGGTATACCGATAATTTCCGAGTCTGAAGCCAGAGCTATGAAGCCCGACTATTTCCTGGTGCTACCTTGGCATTTCAAAGAGGGCATTTTGAAGCGCGAGCAGGCGTTTCTGGACGCTGGCGGTAAGATGATTTTCCCATTTCCGGAGATCGAAATCATCTGATGCCGATACCAGGTAAACGCGTTCTGGTGACCGGAGCCGGCGGCTTCGTTGGACGTCTCCTCTTGCACACATTGAAGTCCCAGGAAGGCACGGTTGTAAGGGGCACTACGCGAGGACGTGCAAATCCGGATAGCTCCGAGGCACTCGATCTCCTTGACGTTACGGACGAGAGCGCCGTTGCGCGCTGTATAGCTACGTTTAGGCCGAGCCATATCGTCAATCTAGCGGGGGTAAGTAGCCTCGCGGTGTCTGAAGCTGACGTCAATTCGACCTGGAGCGTGCATCTTCATGGAACTCTGAATATTGCGCGAGCAGTCCTCCGTGAGGTGCCTGAGTGCACGTTGCTGGTTATCGGCTCAGGGGAAATGTACGGTTCGACGGCCCTATCGGGACGTCCCTTAGGTGAGACTTCTATTCTAGCCCCAATCAGCGAATACGCCGCGAGTAAGGCGGCCGCGGACCTGGCGGTAGGGGCGATGACGCGCAAGGGGTTGCGGGCTGTACGGCTGCGTCCGTTCAACCACACTGGCCCGGGGCAGTCGGATCACTTCGTTGTCCCTAGCTTTGCAAGCCAGATCGTTGCAATCGAGGCAGGAGTCTCTGATCCGGTAATAAGAGTTGGCAATCTTGATGCAGAACGGGATTTTGTCGACGTTCGGGACGTAGTAGGTGCATATGTCGCTGCCATAGAGCGATCACATCATCTTCCTTCGGACAGCATCTTCAACGTCGCATCTGGCTCTGCGACGCGGATTGGAGATCTGCTCTCCGGGTTGCTTGCACTTAGTTCCGCAAGGATACGGGTTGAGCAAGACCCAGATCGCGTACGCCCAATCGAAATACGCCGTTACGTGGGAAGCGCAGAGCGCGCCCGTGAAGTCTTAAGCTGGAAACCGCGTTACGCGCTTTCGGAAACGCTAAAGGATGTTTACGAATTCTATCGCAGGCGGCACGGTCTGCAGTGAATGTAATAGGACTTCGGTTTAGCCGAGCGCCTTCACGCCGATGACAAAACCGCGCCTGTGCTGGCCAAGGGCAAGACAGACGAGGGGCAACGCTGGGTCGACGTACGGGACGATCGACCGTTTCGCAGCGCCGACCCGCCGGCAGCGATGTTCGATTACTCTCGCGACCGCAAAGGCGAGCATCCGCAGCGCATCTGGCGGCCATCTCGGTATCCTGCGGACCGACGGCTATGACGGGTATGACCAGCTCTATCTAGCGGGGCGCTGGACCGATCCGCGAAGCGGCGTGTTGGGTCCATGCCCGGCGCCCGTTCTTTGCCATGGCTGACATCGATGAGAATGCCCGGCCAATGCCGGCGGCCAGAAGGCGATCCCGCTCTCGCCGAGCGCGGTCGAGGTCGTGAGGCGAATGGATGCGCTGTTCGAGATCGAGGGGGCGGCCAATGGCAGGAGCTCCAAAGTTCGGTGGGAGGTCAGTAAGGAATAGCTGCACTCGCGCAATTTGGCTCGAAAGGGCAGGAATCCACGGCCCTCGTCGACGTGCTTCGCACGTACAAGCGAGTATAGGCGAACCGAGAGAGAAGCGGTAGTTATGACTCGAGCTCGACGCGGGGTTATTGGACGACCAGAGCCCAATTCTGGTAGTTCGTGCCCTGAGCACGTGCTAAAGAACTTCATTCGTCTATTGTTCTTCGAGTTCTCACGCTTGCGTGTCAACCGGGGCCTCTCCTGATGTTTCCGAAACCCAAGCCCGTCCTGGTTCCCAATACCTACGCCTTCGAATCCGAGCCGATGGTGAAGC
>NZ_JAUHIU010000034.1:0-39594 GCF_032381555.1 Bradyrhizobium sp. SZCCHNPS1003 | reverse complement strand
GCGCCTATAACCCGTTCAAACCGTCGCGCAGGGAAGGCCGGATATTGGGCTGAACCTGTGGTTCTGCCGCGTGCTTTTTGTTGCACGCGGACCGCGGGTATCAGTCGATACCCGGTCTTCCCTGCGCCTCTTCTTCTCAAGGAGAGGTTCACTCAGACAAAACTTGGGCGGAGATCGCCGCGAGATCGCGAAGCCATGCCTGCTGTTTGAAGCGTGGAGAAAGGTTGCCGCACGATGTCGTTGCACAGGGCATCAGAACTTCGCCGATGTACTGGTCGATGTTCGCTTAGAAGGCACTGTTCATTTCGCCCACTGTCATTCCGGGGCAAGGCCGCAGGCCTTGAACCCGGAATCTCGAGATTGTCTTGCGTTCATGTCCAACAAGCTCGAGATTCCGGGTTCAATCGCCAACGCGCCGCCGCTTCGCGGCTTTGCACTGGCGATTGCCCCGGAATGACGGCGAGGACCGCGGCGGATCTGCTCCTTGTGACGGAGTACGAGCAGAGTCAGTCAGGAGTGCAGTGCCGGCTCCGCATGATGGCAGGCGACGTGATGTCCGGCTGCGGCGGCGCGCAGCGCCGGGTCCTGCGTCCGGCAGATCTCGGTCGCGATCGGACAGCGCGGCTGGAAGCGGCAGCCGCCACCGACACTGCACGGATCGGGCAGGTCGCCCGGCAGCGGCGCGGCGTAGCGGCGGCGCGTCGGGTCGGGCACCGCGTCGATCAGCGCCTTGGTGTAGGGATGCAGCGGCCGGTGCCAGATCTGCGCATGGCTGCCGCTCTCGACGATGCGGCCGAGATACATCACCAGCACGCGGTCGGAGAGATAGCGGACGACGGACAGGTCGTGCGAGATGAAGAGCAGCGACAGATTGAGGCTTTGCTTCAGCTCGGCGAGCAGATTGAGGATCTGCGCCTGCACCGAGAGATCGAGCGCCGACACCGGCTCGTCGCAGATGATGAGGTCCGGTCCCAGGATCAGCGCGCGGGCGATGCCGATGCGCTGGCGCTGGCCGCCGGAGAATTCGTGCGGATAGCGGCCGGCGCTGTCCGGCGGCAGGCCGACGCGCGCCAGGATGTCGTCGACGCGGCGCTGCCGCTCGGCGCGCGTTGTGATACCGTGGACCGCGAGCGGCGCACTCAGGATCTCGCCGATGGTCTGGCGCGGATTGAGCGAGGCGAACGGATCCTGGAACACCATCTGCATCCGCTTACGCCGGCTGCGCAGCGCCCGTTCCGGCAGCGACGTGAGGTCCTCGCCGTCGAACAGGATGCGGCCGCCCGACGGCTCGACCAGCCGCAGGATCGTCTTGCCCAAAGTGGACTTGCCGCAGCCGGATTCGCCGACCAGGCCGATGGTCTCGCCGCGCGCGATCTCCAGCGACACGCCGTCGACGGCATGCACGGCGCTGCGGCCTGACGTGTAGGTGGTGGTGAGGTCAGAGACGGACAGCAGCGTCATGAAGCGATGGTCCTGTTGCAATCGGCGGCGTCACGGCATGGCAGGCGACGCTGCGGCCGAAGCCGGCCAGTTGCTGATCCGGGAAGGCAGTGCGGCAGACGTCGCGGCGCGACGGGCAGCGCGGCACGAACGGGCAGCCTTTTTCCAGCACCGCGGAGCTGATGCTGCCGGGAATTTCCGACAGCCGGCTGTTGCGATAATGCAGGTCGTCGTGCAGGCGCGGCGAGGCTGCGAGCAGCCCTTGGGTGTAGGGATGCAAGGGATCGTTGAACAGCGGCTCGGGCCGTGCCTCCTCGACCTTGCGTCCCGCATACATCACGACGACGCGGTCTGCCCATTGGCCGACGACGCCGAGATCATGGGTGATCAGCAGCAGCGCCAGCGACAATTCGCGCCTGAGACGGTCGAGCAGCTCCAGCACCTGCGCCTGGATGGTGACGTCGAGCGCGGTGGTCGGCTCGTCCGCGATCAGGAGCTTTGGCCGGCAGGCCACTGCGATCGCGATCATCACGCGCTGGCGCATGCCGCCGGAGAGCCGGTGCGGATAGTCGTCGAGGCAGCGGTCGGGATCGGGAATGCGGACGAGATCGAGCAGGTCGCGCGCCTCGCGCCGCGCCTGGGCGCGCGTCAGCCCGCGATGCAGCCGCAGTACCTCGACGATCTGGCGCCCGATCGTGAGCACCGGATTGAGCGAGGTCATCGGTTCCTGGAAGATCATCGCGATGTCGCGGCCGCGGCGCTCGCGCATCGCGGGCTCCGGCACGGTGACGAGATCCTCGCCGGCGAAGCGGATCGATCCGTCAGTGATGCGCGCCGTCTTCGGCAGCAGCCGCATCAGGGCGAGCGCGGTCAGCGACTTGCCCGAGCCGGATTCGCCGACGATCGCAAGCGTCTCCGCCTCGGCGACCTCAAAGCTGAGGTCCTTGACCGGCGTCGCGTTGGGAAAGCGGATTGTCAGCCCTTCGGTGTCCAGCAGGGTGGCCATGGTCAGCGCTTCACGCTGGTGCGCGGATTGAGCACGTCGGTCAGGCCATCGCCGATCAGGTTCAGCGACAGCACGGTCAGGACGATCACCACGCCGGGCAGGGCGGTCAGATACCAGGCGGTGCGGATCAGCTCGCGCCCGGAGCCGATCATGCTGCCCCAGCTGACGACGTTGGGATCGCCGAGACCGAGGAACGACAGCGCGGCCTCCATCAGGATCGCGGTCGCGACCATGACGGACGCCGTGACGATGATCGCCGGCAGGGCGTTCGGCAGGATCTCGCGGATCACGATGCGGCCATGGCCGAAGCCGAGGCTGCGCGCGGCCATCACGAAATCCTTCTCGCGCAGCACGCGGAATTCGGCCCGCACGAGACGCGCGATGGTCGGCCAGGTGACGAGACCGATCGCCCAGGTCACGGTCAGGATCGACGGCTGCGCGATCGCGACCAGCACGACCAGCAGGATGAAGCTCGGCACGGTCTGGAACAGCTCGATCACGCGGACCAGCACATCGTCGATCCAGCCGCCGCGATACCCTGCGGTGGCGCCGACCAGGATCCCGACGCTGACGCCGATCGAGGTGGCGACGACGCCGATCAGCAGTGACACCCGCGCGCCATGGAACAGGCCGGCGGCGACGTCGCGGCCGAGCGAGTCGGTGCCGAACGGAAACGCCGTGGTCTGGCCGGGCCACAGCAGCGGCCGCGCCACCATCGACAGGGGATCGCCAGGATACAGCCAGGGCGCCAGCGCTGCGGCAATGATGATCAGCGACAGCAGCGCGCCGCCCGCTGCCACCGACGGATTGCGCACCAGACGGAGCACGGTCAGGCGGCGAACATTGTGGCTGGTCGCACTGATCACATGGGTGTCGGCGGCGTGCAGGTTGGGCCAGGACAACGGGCTGACTTCGGCCGAGACGGCAATCGGCGGCGTGTCGGCTTCCGGCTGAAGAAGGGTCGTGCGCGTGTTGATCTGGAGCATCAGCGGGTCTCGATACGTGGGTCAAGCCAGGCCTGCACGAGATCGACCGTCACATTGGCGATGATCACGAGCAGGGACGAGAGCAGGAGAATGCCGAGCAGCACGCTGAAATCGCGGCTCATGACCGCCTCGAAGGCGAGGCGGCCGAGCCCGGGCCAGCTGTAGACCGTCTCGACGACGACGGCGCCGCCGAGCAGACCGCCGAGATGCATGCCGGCCACCGTCGTCACCGGCAGCAGCGCGTTGCGCAGCACGTGGCCGAAGGTGATCGCGAACGGCGACAGGCCCTTGGCCGCGGCAGTCCGCACATAGTCCTGGGTCTGCGCATCGAGCATCGCCGCGCGCGTCAGGCGCGAATAGATCGCGATGTAGAACAGCGCGAGCGACAGCGCGGGGAGCACCATGTAGCGCGCCCGATCGATGACGGCCTCGAAGCCGCTGATGTTGGCGCCGATCGTGCCGGAGCCGCCGCTCGGCAGCCAGCCGAGCTTGACCGAGAACACGAGGATCAGCATCAGCCCGATCCAGAAGCCGGGGATCGAGTAGAACAGCGTGATCCCGACCGAGATCAGCCGATCCGGCCAGCGCCCGGCGTAGGTCGCCATCACGGTGCCGAGCGCGATGCCGCCGGCGAGCGCGAGCGTGAGCGCGGTCAGCATCAGGATGACCGTGCCCGGCAGCCGCTGCGCGATGATGTCGGAGACCGGCAGATTGTAGCGCGGCGAGAAGCCGAGGCTGAAATGGGCGAGATTGTCGAGATAGGCAATCAGCTGGACCAGCACGGGCTGATCCAGCCCGAACCGGGCACGCAGGGCTGCGACCGTCTCCATGGTCGCGGATCCCGACTCGCCGGCGAGCACGTCGGCGGCATCGCCCGGCGCCAGCTGCAGCAGCAGGAAGTTGAGGATGACGATGCCGATGACGGTCGGCACCGCCTGCAACGTCGTGCGCCGCAGCACCTTGGCAAGACGGGTCACGTACGACATGTCGTCCCTCGGACAATCTCGTGCATTCGCATTATTTCGTTCACCCCCACGCCGACGCTTGAGTGTCGAGAGTGAATGACGCTCCATCTGATTTTTGAGCACGACGCGATCCGCTTGAGGCGCCGATAGGTGGTGATCGGTCCGAGAAGGGCTACAATATCGCGGTGCTCAACGATCATCACTTCACGTCGTCTGACAGTCGGTTGCACGAGTAATCCATCGAACATCTGCCAAATCAATCCACTTTGGAGCTTAGATCGATAATGAAAAGATTACGGCTGTGAAAACTGGCTACAGCGAACGTGTTCACGCGTGCGCTTCACCAACAAAAAAAGCAAATTCTCTGAAGCCCGTGCGTATCATGGCGCATCTGACGTTCCAGTTGCCAGGCGATGCGCGGCGCAAAGAGCCTGAATGGCAGCTCCGCCGATCTCTGTGATCAATTCCTCAACCTGAACTGACCATTTCAACCTCGTCTCGGAGACTCCGGATGGCTCGCCGCAAAGACAAGCTTTCGCTCGGTGCATTTCTTCTGTTCACGGGCCATCACGTCGCGGCGTGGCGCACCAAGGATGCCTCCGACAGCCAGACGCTGCAGGACTTCGTGCAGTTCGCGAAGCTCGCCGAGGACGCCAAGTTCGACGCGGTGTTCCTGGCTGATCAGGTCGGCGTCAAGATCGATCTGCTCAATGCGGCGAGCCGCAAGGCGCATACTGGCGTGTATCCGTTCGAGCCGCTGACCCTGCTGTCGGCGTTGTCGGCCGTGACGTCGCGGATCGGTCTCGTGGCGACCGTGTCGACCAGCTACAACGAACCGTTCAACGTGGCCCGGCAATTCGCCTCGCTCGACCGGCTGAGCGGTGGGCGGGCCGGGTGGAATCTCGTGACCTCGACGGATGCCTCGGCCGCGCTGAACTTCAATCATGACGGCCTCATCCCGCATGCGGGTCGCTATGCGCGCGCCGAGGAGTTCGCCGATGTCGTCAACGGGCTCTGGGACAGCTGGGACGACGACGCCTTCCTGCGCGACCGCGCCGACGGCGTCTATTTCGACGCAGCCAAGCTGCATGTCCTCGACCACCGCGGACGGCATTTCAAGGTGAGGGGGCCGCTCAACATTCCGCCGTCGCCGCAGGGCCGGCCGGTCGTCGTGCAGGCCGGGTCGAGCGAGCCCGGCAAGGCGCTGGCGGCGCGGACGGCGGAAGCGATCTTCACCGCGCAGCAGACGCTCGCCGATGCCGTCGCGTTCTATGCCGACGTCAAAGGCCGGCTGGCCAAGTTCGGCCGCGAGCCCGACGACCTCAAGATTCTGCCGGGCGTGTTTCCGGTGGTCGCGGAAACCGAGAGCGAAGCCAAGGAAAAGTTCGACTATCTGCAATCGCTGATCTCGCCCGAGGTCGGCCTCGACCTGCTCGCGACCTTCCTCGGCACGACGGAGATCCTGAGCGCCGATCCCAACGAGCCGGTGCCGGCCTTGAAGGAGACCGAGGGCGGCAAGAGCCGGCAGGCCCTGCTGGTCGACCTCGCGCGCCGCGAGGGCCTGTCGCTGCGCGACCTCTATCTGCGCATCGCTGGCGCCCGGGGGCACTGGCAGGTGGTGGGCACGCCGAGCCAGATCGCCGATCAGCTCGAGGAGCGCTTCGAGAATTACGGCGCCGACGGTTTCAACATCATGGCGCCGACCCTGCCGACGGGCCTCGAAGACTTCATTCGCTTGGTCGTGCCGGAGCTGCGCCGTCGTGGCCTGTTCCGCGAGGAGTATGAAGGCCGCACCCTGCGCGATCATCTCGGCCTGCGCCGGCCCCAGCGTCAGGTGCGTGCGGCTGTTGCGGCGGAGTAGCGGCTGGACAGATAGATCGGCCTCACGAAGGCTCGCAACTCATCATAGCATACCATGACGTGCTCGCGAAATGCGGGCCGCTGTGACAGTCGCTCGTAATAGGCATGGATGGAGGGATGAGGGCGGCGTTCGATGCCGATATCGAAATAGCAAAACAGGATGTGTCCGAACTGGATATCTGCCAGCGTGATCACATCGCCGCACAGGAAATCGCTCCGCGCCAGCCGGGCCTCTGCGATATCGAGCGCACGCGACAGATCTCCGATCGCGCGGCGCACCACAGGCCAGTCGATGTCTGATGGCGCGGTCCGTACTGTAGCGCCGAAGACCGGTCCGGTGAACGCGAGGGCGATGTTGAGTCTAGCCCACTCGGCCCACATGTCGATCTTGGCGCGATCTGCCGGGACGGCCGGCCAGAATGACGGGCTGCCGTACCGGGCGGCGAGATAGCGCAGGATCGCTCCCGTTTCCCAGATCGGCCGATCGTCCTCGTCGACCAGCACGGGGATCGTGCCATTGGGATTCATGGTCAGGAATTCCGGCGTGTCGGTTCCGCCGTAGCGATGGCCGACGTCATGTCGCCGATATGTGAGCCCGAGCTCGCCGATGCACCACATCAGCGCCTGGACATTCGAAGAGGTCTTCCGTCCCCAAACGGTGAGCATGAAAGGTGCCCCTGCAGCGCGCGGCGGTCCAGTCTCGCCCGAGTGCCCATCCTGCACCCAACCAGACGGCAGCTCAACGCATCAATCGTCACTGGATCGCTCTGCTTCTGAGAAGAGTCGAGAATGCGCTGGAATTTTTCACGTTGAGTATCCGCTTCCATCACTCTCTTGAGGTGCGAACGGGCTGCAGAGAAAGAAGCACACCACGCTCTTCGTGCGCGAGAAACGATCCTTCCCTGGTCGTAGCCAACTTTGGTTGCGCGTTTCATTGTCAGCGCAGGCTTTCGTCTCCACTATCAGCGTCGTTCAATGCGATCTGTTGGAGACCAAGCGACATGAAACGTACGCTGCTTTCGATCCTCGCCGGACTTGTGCTGTTTGCTGTACCGGCGTTTGCCGATCAGAAGATCAAGGTTGGAATCTCCGGCGGCGATGCCGAGATTCTCTGGGCGAAGGTGAAGGAGATCGCAGCCAAGGACGGGCTCTACGTGTCCGTCGTCGTCTTCAACGACTATCTGCTGCCGAATGCGGCGCTCGACTCAGGCGATCTCGACGCCAATGCGTTCCAGCATCGGCCGTTCCTCGACAACCAGATCAAGACGCGCGGCTACAAGATCGTGCCGGTCGGCACTACGATCATCGCACCGATCGGGCTGTACTCGAAAAAGGTGAAATCGGTCGACGAGATTAAGCAGGGCGCTGCGATCGGGATTCCGAACGATCCCTCGAATGGCGGCCGGGCGCTGCTGCTATTGCAGGCCGAGAGGCTGATCAAATTCAAAGAGGGCGCCGGCCTGCTGCCGACTGTGCTCGACGTGGTCGACAATCCGCGCAAGCTGCAGTTCCGCGAGATCGATGCCGCGCAGCTGCCGCGCAGTCTCGGCGATCTCGATGCCGCGGTGGTCAACACCAACTACGCGGTGCCGGCCGGTCTCATTCCGGGCAAGGATTCGATCGCGATCGAATCGCCTGCCGAAAATCCCTACAGCAACTTCATTGCGGTGCGCGAGCGCGACAAGGATGCACCGTGGGTGCCGACGCTGGTCCGCGCCTTCCAGAACGACACCATCCGCCAGCTGATCAAGGACCGGCTGCCGGGACAGATTCCGGCGTTCTGATCGCGCGTCGAATGTAACGGTTGGGTCGGCCGCAGTCGATGTCGGGGAGGTGCGCATGGCGAGACAGCTTCATCTGAATCTCAACTTTCTCAACGCCGGCACGTTCGGCGCCGCCTGGCGCTGGCCGGCGTCCGATCCCACAGGCTTCTTCGACATCGACTATTGGGTCCGCACTGCGAAGCTCGCCGAGCGCGCGACGTTCGATGCGGTGTTCCTGGCGGATTTTCCGTCGCTGTCGGACAGTCCTGAATTCCGATCGTTCCAGTCGCTCGAGCCGAGCATCGTGCTCACCGCCATCGCCGCGGCGACCACGCATGTCGGGCTGATCGGCACCGCATCCTCGTCCTATAACGAGCCATATAACATCGCCCGCCGCTGGGCGTCGCTCGATCATGTCAGCCGCGGCCGCGCCGGCCTCAACGTCGTGACCACGGCTGATCCGGCCGCGGGACGCAATTTCGGTGCGGATGTGCGTCCGGCGCACGACGCGCGGTACGAAAGAGGTGCCGAGTTCACCGAGGTGGTCGGGGCACTCTGGGACAGCTGGGACGATGACGCCGTGCTGGGCGACAAGGCGGCCGGGCGGCTCACCGATCCATCGCGGGTCCACGCGATCAATCATCGCGGCAAGCACTTTTCCGTCGCGGGACCGCTCAACGTGCCGCGCTCACCGCAGGGGCGGCCAATCGTGGTGCAGGCCGGCGGCTCCGACGCCGGGCGCGACCTTGCGGCGCGCTATGCGGACGCCGTCTTCTCCGTGGCGCTCACCCTCGATGAGGCCGAGGAGTACAGCAACGATCTGCGCGCGCGGACGGTCGCGCATGGCCGGCGCGCCTCCGATATCCTGATCTTCCCGGGGCTCGTCACCGTGATCGGCGGCACCGAGGCCGAGGCGAGGCAGCGCGAGCAGGAGCTGTGGGAGCTGTTGCCATTCGAATATGGTCTGCGGCGGCTTGCCGGCACGCTCGGCGTTCCCCCTGAGAGTCTCGAACTCGACAAGCCGTTGCCACCCTTGCCGTTGGCGGCCGACGGCATCCAGACCTTCTTCAAGGGCGCTGTCGCGACGGCCCAGCGCGGCAATCTGACCGTGCGCCAGCTGATCCGCGCGCAGGGCGGCGGCACCAGCCATCGCATCGTGGTCGGCACGCCCGAGCAGATTGCCGACGGCATCGCGGACTGGTTCGCCACGGGCTTCGTCGACGGGTTCAACGTCATGCCGGACGTGATCGCCTCCGGCTTCGATGCGTTTGCGGAGCAGGTGGTGCCGCTGCTGCGGCGCAAGGGCATCTTCCGCGAGCACTATGAGGGCGCGACGCTGCGCGACCATCTCGGGCTTGCTCGCCCCGTGCGTCGTGCCGCACCGGGCGAGACGCGCTTCGGCTCGCCGACCAATGTCGCGGCGCTGCGGCCGTAATCTCAGTCGTGGAGGGTCTGGAGACATTGCGATGAACGCACCACTCGTATCGATCGCGCCGTCGCGCTTTCCGAGCATCGATGTCGATGCCCTTGCGGCCCGCCTGCATGAGAATGCCGAGCTGGCGCTCGTCGATGTCCGGGAGGAGGGGGGGATTGCCGGAGACGGCCATATCATCTTCTCGGTCCCGCTGCCGCTGAGCCGGCTCGAGCTCCGCGCCGGCAGCCTGCTCAAGCGACGAGCGGTGCCGATCGTCGTGACCGATAGCGGGCCGGGCGACCTTGCCGCGCGTGCGGCCGCGAAGCTCGCGGAGCTGGGCTTCGTGGACGTGTCGCTGCTGAGTGGCGGTGTAGCCGCCTGGGCCGCCTCGGGCCGCGAGGTCTATACCGGCTCCGGCGCCTATTCGAAGGCCTTCGGCGAATTCGTCGAGCACGCCTACGGTACGCCGCACATTTCGGCTGAGGAGTTCAAGGGGCGTGTCGATGCCGGCGAGCGCATCGTCGTGCTCGACGGCCGTACGCTGCAGGAGTTCGAGAATTTCTCGGTGCCCGGGGCCCATGCGGTGCCCAATGCCGAGCTGCCGCTGCGCGCCCACGATCTGATCACATCGCCTGATGATCTCGTGGTCGTCAATTGCGCCGGCCGGACGCGGTCGATCATCGGCGCGCAGGCGCTGATCAATGCCGGCCTGCCCAATAAGGTGGTGGCGCTCGAGAACGGCACGATGGCCTGGCTGGCCAACGGCTGGAGCCTCGAGCACGGCCGGCAGGCGGAGCTCCAGCCGCCCAGCAATGCCGCATTGGCGCAGGCGAAGGCCGCGGTCGCGCAGCTGTCACACCGCTTCGCGCTGTCGTGGATCGACGAGGCGGCGCTGGATCGCTTCCGCAGCGAAGCTGAGCAGCGTTCGCTCTACGTCTACGATGTCCGCAGCAAGGCCGAGTTCGAGGCCGGCCATCTGCCTGACGCGCATTGGGCCGAGGGCGGCCAACTGGTCCAGGGCGTCGACCGCTGGGTCGGTGCGCGCAACGCCCGCATCGTCGTCGTCGACGACGAGGTGGGCGTGCGCGCCGCGATCACCGCGAGCTGGCTGGTGCAGCTCGGCTGGGGCGAGGTGCACGCGCTGGCGGTGCGGCAGACCGGTGAGGGACGGTTGGCCGGGCCGGATCGTCCGCCCTTGCTGCGCGCGCCGCCTTCGGTGGAAACGATCGCGCCTGCCGCGCTGAAGCACGAGCTCGACGCGGGCGCGGTCACCGTGATCGATCTCGACACCAGCCTCGCCTATGCGTCCGGCCACATTCCCGGCGCAAGATTCGCCGTCCGCGCCAGGCTCGATGTTTCGCGCGACATCGAGGGTGGTTCTGCAATCGTGCTGACGTCCGCCGATGGCATCCTCGCAGCCTTTGCCGCCGCGGAGCTTGCGCCGCGGACCGGACGATCCGTTCGTGTGCTGGCTGGCGGCACGCAGGCGTGGCGCGCGGCAGGCCTTCCGCTGGAGACGGGCGAGACCGCACTCATCCATGACGCCGACGACGTCTGGCGTTCCCCTTATCAGCAGTCCGGCGACAGGCTTGCCGCCTTCAAGGCCTATCTCGATTGGGAGATCGGCCTGCTGGCGCAAATCGAGCGTGATCCCGATCTGTCGTTCAAGGTCTTTCCATGAGTCTGGCGGGATCGCCCATGGCCGCCGTCGACGTCGCTGGCCACGAGCCGCGTGACGCTGCGGCGCGTGTGCATCTCGTCGATCTCGGTGCCGGTGATCCCGCGATCGGCAGACGCTCATGGATTGCGAGCGGCCGCGATGCACTCAGGGCGCTGGTGCCGGTCTCGCTCTTGGCGGTGTGGCAGGCGGTGTCCGGTTTCGGCATGGTCGAGCCCTCCGTCTTGCCGTCGCCGCTGACGGTCCTCGAAGCATTCGCGGAGCTGATCACGACGGGTGAGCTGCAGGCGGCCATTCCGGCCTCGCTCCGCCGCGCGCTCAGCGGGCTGGCGCTGGGGGCTGGCACCGGTCTGGCGCTCGGCTTGTTCGCCGGACTCTGGCGGCTCGGCGAGGAGCTGTTCGATGCACCGCTGCAGATGCTGCGCACGATCCCGTTCATCGCGATGATTCCGCTCTTCATCATCTGGTTCGGCATCGGCGAGACCGCCAAGATCGCGCTGATCTATGGCGCGACGATCTTCCCCGTCTACCTCAACACCTATGCCGGCGTGCGCGGCGTCGATCCCAAGCTGATCGAGGCCGGCAAGGTGTTCGGCCTCGATCCGCGGCAGATCGCGCTGCGGGTAATCCTACCGACCGCGCTGCCGTCGATCCTGGTCGGCATCCGTTTCTCCGCCGGTGTGTCGCTGCTGGCGCTGGTCGCCGCCGAGCAGATCAATGCCCGCTCCGGCATCGGCTACATCCTCAACAACGCCAACCAGAACCAGCGCACCGACGTGATCATCGCCGGCATCATCGTCTATGCGCTGCTCGGCATCGTGATCGATCTCGTGATGCGCTGGGTCGAACGCGTAGCGCTGCCATGGAGGGCCTCGCTTGTCTTTGCATGATCTGGCCAGCGTGCGCACGATCTCACCGGTCGCGTTCGAGACCGGGCAGGGCGCCGTCGACAACGACTTCGGTCCCGAGACCGTGCGGCTGCGCGGCGTTCGGCGCAGCTTCGCCGGCCGCGCCGTGCTCGACGGCGTCGATCTCTCCGTGCGCAAGGGCGAGTTCGTTGCCCTGCTGGGGCCATCCGGCACCGGCAAGACGACGCTGCTGCGCATCCTCGCCGCGCTGGACCGCGCCGACGCGGGCGAGGTCGCCGTGGCCGCCGCGCGCTCCGTCGTGTTTCAGGAGCCGCGGCTGGTGCCGGCGTTGAAGGTCTGGCGCAACGTCGTCCTCGGTCACCCGCGCAATGCCGCGACCCGCCAGCTTGCGGCGACGGCGCTCGCCGAGGTCGGTCTGGCCAGCCATGCCGATGCCTGGCCGCGCACGCTCTCCGGCGGCGAGGCGCAGCGCGTCGCGCTCGCGCGGGCGCTGGTGCAGGAGCCAGACCTGCTGCTGCTCGACGAGCCGTTCGCCGCGCTCGATGCGCTGACCCGGATTCGCATGCAGGGCCTGGTGCATGAGCTGGTGCGGCGGCATTCCCCCGGCGTGGTGCTGGTGACGCACGACATCGACGAAGCGCTCGCCCTCGCCGATCGGGTCGTGGTCCTCAATGGCGGCCGCGTGCGCCTCGATGAACACATCGACACGCCGCGGCCGCGGGCGCGCACCGATCGTCCTATCGAACTGCTGCGCCAGCGGCTGCTGGCCGAACTCGACGTTGCGATCGACGCGACGCCGATCTGACACGCTCAAGAGGATGATGATGAAGATAGCTCTCTCGACAGGTCTCCGCACATCGCTGGTCGCAGCAGTCGTGCTGGCGATGGGCTTTGCGACAGCGGCCGTTGCCGAAGGCGCCAAGCCGCTGCTGCTGGTCGGCTTTCAGGATCAGACCCTGCCGGAGACGGTCGCCGCGTCGAAAGTGCTCGATGGCGCGCCCTACGAGGTGCAATGGGTCACGCTGACCGGTCCGGCGGCGCAGCTCTCAGCGCTGTATTCGAAGGCGATCGATATCGGGCACATGGGCGACACGTCGCTGATCATCGAGCAGGGCAAGGCCAAGGAGGAATGGACCGCGGCCAACGTCCCGCTACAGATCGTGGCCGGCTGGCGCACCGCCGACAAGAAATACCCGCCGATCGTCACCGTGGCGCGGGCCGGCTCCGGCGTCGAGACGCTGGCCGATGCGAAGGGGCATTCCTGGTCGCATAATTTCGGCGGCTATAACTATCTGCAATATGTGCTGTCGCTGGTGAAGGCCAGACTGACCGAGAAGGACATCGAGGCGGTCCGCCTGCAGGACACCACCACGAGCGCTGCCGCCTTCAACTCGGGCAAGGTCGACATCTTCTCCGGCTCGACGCTGGGCGTGATCGATGCGATCGAGGCCGGCAAGGCGAAGATTCTCGTCAACAGCGACGAGCTCGACATTCCCGCCCTCAACGTCTTCACCGCCCGCGGCGACGTGCTGCGCGATCCGGCGAAGAAGGCGCAGATTGCGGACTTCCTGACCCGGCTCAGGACCTACTGGGCCTGGTATCCGGACCACAAGGCGGAGATCGAGGCGATCTTCGTCGAGAAGCTGAAGCAGACGCCGCAGCGCGCGAAATTCGTCGCGGCTTTTCAGCAATCCTCGTTCGTGGCGTTCGACGATGCGCTTGTCGCGCGCGAGCAGCGTATCGCCGAGGTATTGCTGACGTCCGGCGTCATTCCGAAGGCCATCAATGTTGCCGTGGAGTTCAATCGCGACTTCAACGCGGCCGCGGTGGCGCAGCGCTGAGCCCGACAGAGGAGAACGAGCATGACGCAGATCGAACTCGGCTGGGGCAGTGTCCCCAGCGCGCGCTACGAGCAACTGGCCGAGCCGTTCCGGCCGCTGTTTCAGAAGATCCGGGCGAGCGCCGTGGAGCGGGATCTCGAGCGGAAGCTTCCCTATGACGAGATCAAGGCGTTAAGGGCGGCGGGCTTCACCGCGGTCCGTGTGCCCACGGAGTTCGGCGGCGGCGGTGCGACCTTGCCGGAGCTGTTCAACCTGCTGATCGAGCTGTCCGAGGGCGATTCCAACGTCACCAACGCGGTGCGCGCGCATTTCGGTTTCACCGAGGATGTCCTGAACTCGCGCAATTCGCAGCGCCGCGCGCTGTGGCTCGGCCGCCTCGCCGAAAAGACGTTCTTCGGCAACGGTCATACCGAGATCGGCGATGCCAGCCTGAGCGCCTTCTCGACCGTGATCTCGAAGAAGAATGGACGCGATGTCCTCAACGGCCGCAAATACTACACGACGGGCACGCTGTTCGCCGACTGGATCAATGTCGCCGCGCAGCTCGAGAACGGCGATCCGGTTGGCGTCGTCGTGTCGCGCCACGGTGGCGGCGTCGAAGTGCTGGACGACTGGAACGGGTTCGGCCAGGCAACCACCGCGAGCGGCACTGCGATCTTCACCGATGCGCCGATCGAGCTGGACCAGATCGTTCCGGTCAGCGAGCGCTTCAAATACTCCAATCGGTTCTACCAGCTGGTGCATCTCGCGACCTTGGCCGGCATCGGCCGCGCCGCGGCCGGCGACGTCGCCCGCCTGGTCCGCGAGCGTAAGCGCGTCTTCAGCCACGGCAATGCGCCGACTGTCTCGGCAGATCCGCAGATCCTGCAGATCGTCGGGCGTGTTCGCGGCAATGCCTATGCGGCCGGTCTGATCGTGCTCAAGGTCGCCGAGGCCTTGCAGCGCGCCTATGAGGCGCATCTGACCGGGGACGACGAGCGTGCCGCCAGCGCCATCGCAATTGCGGAGATCGAGCTCGACCAGTCGGTCACCGTCGTCTCCGACCTGGTGCTGCAGGCGACCACCATCCTGTTCGACGCGCTCGGCGCCTCCTCGGCCGCGAAGCCGCTCGCGCTCGACCGCTACTGGCGCAACGCGCGGACCATCATCTCGCACAATCCGCGGGTCTATCGCGACCGCATCGTCGGCGACTTCGCCGTCAACGGCACGCCGCCGCCCGGCCAGTACCGGATCGGCACAGCGGGGTAGGGACCGCCTGCAATGGTCTCATCTCCCCGGTGCGAGCCTCATCGCCTATGCGCCGACGAGATGGAGTTCACATGCCCGGACAATCTCGGCGTCCGTCCCGGAGAAGGTCGAAGTGAGGAACATTCTCCTTCGATCCTTATCGGCGACTGCTTCATTCCATTTCAGCTTGCCAAATTGCCAGCAAACTTCGCGTTTCCTTGCATAAGTTGCGGGAAAAATCTTCGTTAGCAGCCGTCCGGCATAGCTCGGAACGATGCGGCTCACCAGTTCAGGAGATTGATCATGTCGGATGGTCTGCGAACCCCGGCTCCGTCCCGGCGTGCGTTTCTCGCAGGCACCGCGTCGCTGGCCGCGAGCGTGTCGCTCGGCAGTGGTGTCAGAGCCGCCGGTGCGCAGGGGACCGCACCCATCACCGGTGGACGGTTGGTCTATCTCGAGCAGCAGGCCCACACCAATCTGTATCCGCCGGCCGGCGGCTTCTACCCCAATGCCGGCGTGCTCAATCAGATCACCGACAAGCTGACCTATCAGAATCCTAAGACGCTGAAGATCGAGCCTTGGCTGGCCGAGAGCTGGACCTTCAACGCGGAGCGGACGGACTATGTCTTCAAGCTGCGCAAGGGCGTGACGTTCTCCGACGGCGCGCCGCTCGATGCCGCAGCCGTCGCCGTTCTATCGCATGGCGGGCGACGTCGATTACATGCTGCGCGTGGTCGTTGCTGACATGCAGAGCTATGATCCTGTTCTACAAGAAGCTCATCGGCTCCGTCGCCTTGAAGAATGTGACGTCGCGGTTCGCCATGGAAAAGATCAAGTCCGTCGTTGTCCGTTCCGCCGGTTGAAGCGACGTAGCGACCGATCGTGACAGCGATCGGAGGTGAGAGCGGCTCGTCGAGCTGATCCCCGGTCACTCCGCCGCGTCGGTCCTTTCCGGCGTGAGTTGCCGCAGGAGAGCAGGATCGCGATGGCGCGCGCCAGGATGCGTTGCATGCAGGAGAGGCCCGCGGCCGGGAAACAGCTTCTCCCGCAATGTCCCGTCGCGATAGGCGGTCTTGTAGACACCGCGCGACTGCAGCTCCGGTACCACCAGGTCGACGAAGGCTTCGAGGGATTCCGGCGCCACCAGGCGGAGCAGGTTGAAGCCGTCGACGTCGGTCTCGTCGGCCCAGGCGATCAGCTCGTCGGCGACGTCCTGCGGCGAGCCGACGACGAAGGGTGAGCGGGCACCGGCGCGGCTCAAGGCGGCGAGATCGCCGATGCGGACCGGCCGTTCGCTGCGCACGGTAAAATTCTCGACCATCGACTGGATGGCGTTGCTTTCGACATATCGGATCGGGTCGTCCGGATTGTAGGTCGAGAAATCGATGCCCGCCCAGCCTGAGAGCAGCGCAAGCTGTCCGGCCTGGTCGACATGCGCGGCGTAGTCCGCGAGCAGGTCGTTGGCCTCGGCCTGCGTCGGCGCCACGATGACGGTCGCGCCGGCGAACAGGCGGATGTCGTAGGGATCGCGGCCTGCGTCTTTCGCCGCCTCCCGGATCTCGCGCACCGCGCGCGCCAGCACCGGCCGGGTCTGACCGTTCAGGAAAATGGCCTCGGCATGGCGGGCGGCGAAGACGCGGCCGCGCTTCGACGTGCCCGCTTGGTAGAGCAGGGGCGTGCGCTGCGGCGAGGGCTCGGCGAGATGAATGCCGTCGACCTTGAAATGGGCGGCTTGATGCTGGACCCGATGCACCTTGGACGGATCGGTGAACAGGCCTGTGGCGCGATCACGATGAACCGCGCCGGGCTGCCAGCTGCCCTCCCAGAGCTTGTAGACCGCGGCAAGGAAATCCTCGGCCGCATCGTAGCGGTCGTCATGGGCGTGATTTTTCGGCAGGCCCATGCCGCGCGCGCCGCTGTCGAGATAGCCGGTGACGATGTTCCAGCCGATCCGGCCGCTGCTCAGATGATCGAGCGTCGAGAAGCGCCGTGCGAACTGATAGGGGTGCTCATAGGTGAGGTTGGCGGTGATGCCGAAGCCGAGATGCCGGGTGACGAGCGCCATCGCCGAGACCAGCAAGGTCGGCTCGGCATTGGGCAACTGGATCGCTTGCGCCAAGGCGGTGTCAGCGCTGTTGCCGTACACGTCGTAGACGCCGAACACCTCGGCGAGGAAGATGCCGTCCAACAGGCCGCGTTCGGCCGTCCTGGCATAGTCGACCCAGTAGTCGAGCGTGTTGTAGTTGATGGACTGATCGCGCGGGTGTGACCACAGCCCGCCCCAATTGTGGCTCGGGGCCATCATGTTGAAGGCGTTGATCCTGAGCTCGCGCGGTCTGGTCATCGTTCGATTTTCGAGAATCGTGATCGGAACTGAATCGTCCAGCGGATAGCGCTGGCGATCGGATTCGACGATAGCAGCTCGGCCGGAGCACGTTGTTTTCATTTGAGTAGCACGGCGGATCAATCGTTCTGTCGCGACATGTCGGAGCGATATCGTTTCACTGCCGTCTGTGACGATTCTAACGGGTCTTCCGGGCAGTTGCGCTGCCTCGCGCGCAACACGGCGCACCGGTCATCCTCCGGAGCAACTCTGAGCTGGACAACAAACGCATGCTTCGGCGGCGTGAACGGGAAAGAAACGAACCCCACGAGGCACGGCCACAGGACGTGCATCGTTTTTTCTCGCGGGCGCTCGACAGCGGCGGCGCCGCTGCACATCATTCTCAGCTCGATAGTGATGGACTATGAAAACAAGGATTTGATGTTGATGAAGATGCTGTTGCGCGTGATGCTGGTCATGGGCCTGGTGTCGGGCCTCTCCGTCGGTAGTCGCGCCGACAAGCCGTTGAAGATCTCGACCAGCGCCGGTCCGATCGGCCAGCTGGTCGGGTTTGCCGCCAAGCTTGCCAAGGAGAAGGGGCAGGACGTCAAGGTAGTCGAGCTGTCGGACTGGGTCGCGATCAACGAGGTCGTGAATTCGGGCGACGTCGACGCCAATCTGTTTCAGCACGCCACCTATCTCGGACTGCAGAACAAGCAGCGCGGATACAATCTGGTCCAGGTCGACAAGGTCGGCGTGATCGCGCCGGTCGGGCTGTTTTCCAGGAAGATCAAGAAGCTCGATGAGGTGAAGGACGGCGATTCCGTCGCCATTCCCAATGAGCCGCTCAATGGCGCGCGCGGGCTGATCCTGCTGGAGCGCGCCGGTCTGATCAAGCTGACGCCCGGCAAGGGCTTCTCGGTCTCCAAGTTCGACATCATCGAGAACCCAAAGAACCTGAAGATCGTCGAGCTCGATCCGGCGCAGACCTACCGCTCGCTCGATGACGTCACGCTGGGGCTGGTGAACATCACCTATCTGATCCCGGCTGGCGGCGATCCGAAATCGGCGCTGATCATCGACCGGACCATCGACGACGGCCTGGTGCTGCGCTTCACCGCGCGGGCCGACAAGAAGGACAATCCGAAGCTGAAGGCCTTCATCGAGGTCTTCAAGTCGCCCGAGGTCAAGCAGTTCATCGAGGAGAAGCTGCCGGCCTTCATCCCGGCCGGCTTCGACACCAAGGCGTCGTGATCCCAGCGGCTCGGCATCGAGTGGGAACTTGTCGGTTCTCTCCGTGGGAGACGAAGCCATCCCTCTCGATGCCTTGCCGAGGCACGCCAGATCAGCAGAAGGACAGGAGACATGATGTCGACGCGCAGGCAATTCTCGATCGGGCTTTTGGCGGCGCTGAGTCTCGGACTGCTCGGCCAGGCCGCGGCCGCCGCCGAGCCGCTGACGGTGCGGATCGGCTTCGCCTCGGTCGGCGCCGACAACCGGCAGTTCTCCGGCGGCTCGTCCGCTGCGATTGCTCATTCCGAGCGCTATCTCGAGCGGGAGCTGCGTGATCTGCCGGACGTCAAGGTCGAATGGTCGTTCTTCAAGGGCGCGGGTCCCGCGGTCAACGAGGCCTTCGCCAACGATCAGCTCGATTTCGCTCTGCAGGGCGATCTGCCCCAGGTCATCGGCCGCGCCAACGGGCTGAAGACGAAGATCCTGCTGGCCGCCGGCGCGCATGCTCCGATCTACCTCGCTGTCCCCAAGGACTCGCCGATCCGCAAGGTCGCCGATCTCAAGGGCCGAAAGGTGTCGATCTTCCGCGGCACCAACAACCATCTCGCCGCGGTGAAGGTGCTGGCGGGCTACGGCCTGCAGGAGAAGGACGTCCAGGTCATCAACATGGACACGGCGACGACCAACGCCGCCCTGACGTCGCGCGACATCGATGCGGCCTTCGGCAACTTCCCGCTCGCGAGCCTCGCCGAGAAGAACATCGCCGAGATCATCTACACGACCAAGGGCGACAACCCGGCCTATGAGCGGCACTCGAGCTTGATCGGGCAGGAGGCGTTTATTGCGGCCCATCCCGACGTGACGCAGAAGATCGTCTCGGCGATCGTGCGCGCGGCGCGCTGGTCGTCGGACGAGGCCAATCGCGAGGCGTTCTTCGAGATCTCGGCGCGCTCTGGTTTCCCGGCGTCGGGCTATCGGTTCGACTTCAAGGATCAGGAGCTGAAATACCGCAACACGCCGATCATCGACGCCTCGATCATCGAGAGCTATCGTGTTCAGGCGAAGCAGGCCAAGGAGTTCGGCCTGCTCCGCCGCAGCGTCGAGATCGACGGCTGGTTCGACCGCAGCTTCCTCGACAAGGCGCTGAAGGAGCAGGGGCTGGCCGGCTACTGGCAGGAATTCGGGGCCGACGGCAAGCCGGTGGCGGCGGGTCAATGAGCCTCGCGGTTGAGCGGGCAGATCGCGCTGAGACGCCGGCCGCAACCGCCCGCGGCCGGCTGGAGGTGCGCGGCGTCTCGAAGAGCTTCACCGTCAATGGCGCGCCGATCGCGGCCCTCGACGACGTCTCACTGACCGTCACGCCAGGCGAGTTCGTGGCGCTCCTTGGCCCCAGCGGCTGCGGCAAGTCCACCTTGCTGCGCCTGGTCGCCGGGCTCGATCGCGACTACAAGGGCAGCATCGTGCAGGGTGGCGAACCCGTCACCGGCACGAGCCTGGAACGCGGCATCGTGTTCCAGGAACCGCGGCTGTTTCCCTGGGCCACGGTCCGCCAGAACATCGCGCTCGGTCTGAAGAATGCGCCAATCAGCGAGGCTGACAAGCGCGAGGCGGTCGCAGCGCATATCGCGCTGGTCGGCCTCGACGGCTTTGCCGACGCCTATCCGCATCAGCTGTCGGGCGGGATGGCGCAGCGCGCAGCGATCGCGCGCGGTCTGGTCAACCGGCCGCGGCTGCTGCTGCTCGACGAGCCGTTCGGCGCGCTCGACGCGCTGACGCGGGCCCGGCTGCAGACCGAGCTGCAGCGCATCTGGGCGCATGAGAAGATCACCATGATCCTCGTGACCCACGACGTCGACGAAGCCGTGTTTCTCGGCGACCGCGTCGTCGTCCTCGCCCCGCGCCCCGGCCGCATCTCGCGCATCTTCGATGTCGCGGCGGCCCGGCCACGCGCGCGCAGCGACGACGACCTGGTCCGGCTCCGCAACGAGGTGCTGCGCACGCTCGAGCATGACGGCGCAACTGATCCCAGGGCGAGCCAAGGCAGCCGGAGCGATGCATGAGCGATGCGGTTCTCGAGACTGATCTGAGCCCAAGTTTGAGCTCAAGGCGCGCGCTCGGCGCGCGTGTGTGGCGCGAATGGCCGGCCCATGCGCTGGTCTCGGTTCTGGTCGTGCGCGCAAAGGCCGCGGCGTGGCTGCTGATTTTCCCGGCCGTCGCGCTCCCGGTCTGGATCATCGGCAGCGAGCGCGGCTGGCTGGCCGAGCAGATCCTGCCGCGGCCGGCCGACGTGCTGCATGCCTTCAACGAGATGCTCGCGAGCGGCGAGCTGGCGCAGCATGCCGGCATCAGCCTGCTGCGTGTGCTCCTGAGCTTTGCGGTCGGTGCCGGGGCGGGGCTGGTGCTCGGCGCGGCGATGGGACTGTCGCGGCGGGTCGACGATCACGTCCGCCCGCTGTTCACCGCGATCGCGCAGGTGCCTGCACTCGCATGGATCCCGCTGGCGATGCTGCTGCTCGGCATCGGCGAGACGTTGAAGATCGTGGTCATCGCCAAGGCGGCGTTCGTGCCGGTCGCGATGAACACCAGCGCCGGGATCGCCAATGCGCCGCGCGCGCTGGTCGAGGTCGGCGAGACCTTCGGGTTCTCGCCGCTGCAGATGCTGCGCCATGTCGTGCTGCCCGGCGCGGTGCCGCCGATCTTCACCGGCCTGCGCTACGGGCTGACGCATGCCTGGATCGCGCTGGTCAGCGTCGAACTGCTCGCCTCGTCGGAAGGGCTCGGCTATCTCCTGGTCTGGGGCCGGCAGATGTTCTGGCTCGACACGGTGCTGGTGGCGATGATCGTGATCGGCGTGATCGGCTTCGCTAGCGACAAGCTGCTGGCGAGCGTCGAGGCGCGGCTGCAGCGGTGGCGCACCGATGGCGTCTGAGAACATCGCGGCGTCATCGGCCACGACCGTCTTGCGGCGCGGGCTCGTGCTGCCGCTGCTGCTGCTCGTCGCCTGGGAGGTCGGCAGCCATTCCGGCTTCGTCAATCCGCAATTCCTGCCGCCGCTTGAAAAGGTGGCTCGGGTCGCATGGCAGGAGGTCGCGAGCGGCGAGCTGCCGTACGCGCTGGCGGCGAGCCTGAAGCGAGATCTGCTCGGCTTTGCGCTCGGCGCCGACATCGGCATTCTCGTCGGCCTGTTGCTCGGCCTCTCCAGCATCGCCGACCGCATCTTCACGACCTGGTTCAACGGCCTCAAGCAGATCGCGCTGTTGGCCTGGATTCCGCTGATCTCGCTCTGGTTCGGCTTCGACGAGGCCGCCAAGATCGTATTCATCGCGCTGGCCGCCTCCATTCCCGTCATCCTCAACACCGTCGAGGGTGTCCGCTCCACCGCGGTCAAGCTCAGGGAGGTCGGCGAGGTCTTCCGGTTCAGCCGGCTACAGCTGGTGTGGTCGCTGTATCTGCCGGCGGCGACGCCATCGGTGCTGACGGGACTGCATCTCGGCCTGATCTATGCGTGGCTGGCGACCATCGGCGCCGAGTATTTCATGGCCGCCGGGCCCGGCATCGGCGGCCTGATCATTTCAGGGCGCGAGCGCTTCGAAATGGCGCTGGTGATGCTCGGTATCGTCGTCGTCGGCCTGGTCGGCTTCATCGTGGATCGCAGTGCCAGCGCGATCGAGCATTGGCTGGTGCGGTGGCGGAATGTCTGAGCAAGGGTGGAAGATCCAGCTCAGGATCGCGACAACCTGAGTGAAGGCGTGTGTTGTTCTAACTCAGGCACCGCGCGGCAATTGTCTCTTTCTTTGCAACTGACAAGTTTGAAAGCCAATTCTGCGGGCTTGCGTATAGCTTTCGTCTGACGTCGCTGACCGGCCTCCGCAATTGGCGGCGCAACAACCAGCGACGTAACACACCAGAAACGCATCGGGAGCCTGCCATGGCCAGCGTCCACTCAGTTCCGCAATCAAGTCCGACCGCAGGGCGGTCGATCCAGGCATCCGACGTTTCCAGGCTGTCGGCCCGGATCGGCGCCGAGATCCGCAATGTGAAATTGTCGGGCGATCTGCCTGATGCGCTCGTCAAGGAGATCAACGATCTCCTGCTGCAGCATCGCGTCGTCTTTTTCCGCGGCCAGGACCATCTCGACGATGCCGAGCAGGAGCGCTTTGCCAAGCGGCTCGGCGATCTCGTCCCGCATCCGACCGTCGGCGCCATCAAGGGCACGGCGTCGATCCTGGAGCTGGATTCGGGCCGCGGCGGCGGCCGCGCCGATTCCTGGCACACCGATGTGACCTTCGTCGATGCCTATCCCAAGGCGGCCGTGCTGCGCGGGGTCGTGATCCCCGAATTCGGCGGCGACACGATCTGGTCGAACACGGCTGCCGCCTATCAGGACCTCCCCGCGCCGCTGCAGCGTCTGGCCGATGAGCTGTGGGCCGTGCACAGCAACGCCTACGACTATGCCGCGACCCGGAGCCGGGCGACCGAGGCCGACCGCAAGCATTTCGAGGAGGTGTTCACCGGCACGGTCTATGAGACCGAGCACCCGGTGGTGCGCGTGCATCCGGAGACCGGCGAGCGCACGCTGCTGCTCGGCAATTTCGTCCAGCGCTTTGTCGGCATCCGCAAGGCTGACGGCCAGAAGCTGTTCGACCTGTTCCAGTCCTACATCACGGCACCGGAGAACACCGTGCGCTGGCGCTGGAAGCAGGGCGACATCGCAATCTGGGACAACCGCGCGACCCAGCACATCGCCGTCAACGACTATGGCGATCAGCACCGCATCGTGCGGCGCGCGACCATCGATGGCGACATTCCGGTCGGTGTCGACGGCCGCAAGAGCGTGACCCGGGTCAAGGCGCCGAAGCCGGTCAATCGGGCTGCATAACGTCTGTTATCAGAATGCGAGAGGTGGCCCGTGACGAGCGCGGGCCGCAGTTCCGCTGAGTCAACTGCTATTCTCATCGGCTATTTCTGGAGCGTCAGTTCCACCGTCATTCCGGGGCAAGGCCGCAGGCATTGAACCCGGAATCTCGACCTTGTCTTGCATCAAACCATCTCGAGATTCCGGGTTCATTCGCCAACGGTCAGCCGCTGCGCGTCTGCCCATTGCCGAATGCCCCGGAATGACGGTGTTCGTGACGTGGTTCGACTATTCGGGCTTGCGTGCGAAGGCGTAGCGCAGGTAGCGGGCCAGCTTCAGGCCTTCGGGAGTCCGATGCGCCTCCACCAGCTTGGCAAAAGCGGCGCGGATCTGCTTGCCTTCGGCATAGGAGAAGCCGTCCAGGAAATTGCCGAACGCGCTGCTCTCGGACCAGCCGAGCAGCTCATCGGCACTGCCATGTGTCTCGACCAGGGTCCGCAGCTCGCTGCGATAGTCGACGAATCCCGTCCGGTCGAACAGCGCGCGCAGCTCGTCGTCCGTCGCGGCATGAACGCCATGAGCGGTCAGTCGTCCGGCGTCGAGGCCGACCTCTGCCACCGCGCGCCGCAGCAGCCGGCGGGATTCATGCGGAGCCGTCGTATCCTGAATCGTGAGGCCGATGCGGCCGCCCGGCCGCAGCACCCGTTCGGCCTCGGCCAGAACCGTCCGCTTGTCGGCGATCCAGTGCAGCACGCTGTTGAAGTAGATGATGTCGAACTCGCCGGCGGAGAAGCGGGAGAGATCCTCGGCGCGGCCGGTGTCGAAGACCAGGTTGGTCGATTGGCGCAGGCGCGCGATGGCGATGCGGCTCTCCAGCGGATCGACGCCGACGACGTGACCCTTGGGGCCGACCAGATGGGCCGCGAACTCGGCAAGACGGCCGGTTCCGGTGCCGACGTCGAGCACCCGCTCGCCCGCTATCAGCGCCAGCGGTTCGAGCAGCAGCTTGCCATGGTTGAACTGGATGACGCCAAGCTGCTCATAGGCGCGGGCGAGCTCTGGGGTATCCTGTTGAAGACTGATGACGGCGAGGGGATCTGACATGGTGATATCCGTTCGAGCGCTGCAGCTCTCTGAAGTGAGGTGAACAGGCTGAGCAATATAGAAACTCTAGCGGTGCCGTCCTGATGCTGTCGATGAAATGGATTTGCATAGTTGCAGGCGAGGTGAGAAGGAACGCGTCGCTCGCAGCGTTTCCAAACGAGACAGCTTAAACGCCTATTCGGGTCCGAAAGCAGATGATGACCGGTGACGTCAGACGGGCGAGCTTAGTGCCTGAGGGCGGCGCATAGATTGTTTCTCGATCGCCGTTCTCATCAGTCGATCATTGCAACAACACGGAAACAAAGCGCGTTATGTTTCATTGACCACTTTGCGATCGCTTCTAGGATGAGACGAATACGTCGGTCCTTTTGGTGATAGAACGGCATGAGCGGCGATCGGCTTTTCCTCCTCGCACCCGGATTTCGTGACGTCGCGCATCCCGGACGCTTCTTCGTATGTCCGCACTGCAATGCGATCGAGGGATTGCTGGGATCATTCCCTGGCCTCGCGACGCAGATCGAAGTTCATCGGTTGCCGTTCGAGAGGCCGCGCGAAGCGGTCGTGACGCTCATCGGCGAGCAGCATCAGTCCCTGCCTGTCCTGATCTTCGCCGACGACAAGCCGGTCCCCGCCGACGCGCAGATCGCGAATGGCCGGCGCTTCATCGATGATCCCGGCCGCATCCTCCGCTATCTCGCGGAACGCTACGGCTTTCCGCACATCCACTGACAGCCAATTCCGGAGACGACAGATGTCCCAACCCAATCTCGACGCGACCGCACGCGAGACGCTGCGGCTGATCGGGCCGGATCCGCAGAACTGGGTGCCTGATCGCGACGGTGTCGACCACAACGTGGTCGTGGTCGGCGGCGGTCATTCCGGCAGCACGTTTGCGTTCGCGCTGCGCCGTGCTGGAATTGGCAAGGTGACGGTGATCGATGCGGCAAAGGATGCTGCCGGCAGCGGCATCTGGCTTACGACCGCACGTATGAACAAGCTGCGCACGCCGAAGACTCTGCCGGGGCCCGAGCTCGGGCTCCCTGGTCTGAGCTTTCAGGCTTGGTACGAGTCTCGCCATGGCGAGGCGGCCTATTCGGAGATCGACCGCATCGCGCGGGTCGATTGGGCGGCCTATCTCGATTGGTACCGCTCGGTCCTGAACATCGAGGTCCAGTACGGCACGCGGTTGCTGCAGATCGAGCCGGCCGACGGCCATCTCAAGCTGCATCTGGAACGTGACGGTGCGGCGCGGGTCGAAACGACGCGCAAGGTCATCCTGGCGAACGGCTTCCTCGGCGCGGGCGGACCTTACGTGCCCGAGGTGATCGCGCACAAGCGGCCGCCCTCGCTCTATGCCCACACCTCGCAGGCGATCGATTTTGCGGCGTTGCGCGGCAAGTCGGTCGCGGTGGTCGGAAGCGCTGCCTCTGCGTTCGATGCGGCGGCGGTCGCACTCGAGAGCGGCGCGAGCGAGGTGCACCTGTTCGCGCGCCGCCACGAGCTGGCATCGCTGCCGGTGATCCGCATCCGTGGTTATCCCGGCGCCTACGACAATTACGGCGCGCTGCCGGATGCGATCCGCTGGCACCAGGCAATCCGCTTCCGCCAGGCCGGCTCGACGCCGCCGCCGGATGCGATCACGCGGGCGGTCCGGCACCGCAACTTTCATCTGCATCTGTCATCTCCCTGGACCGATGTGCGAGCCGACGGAGCGCAGGGGATCGCCGTGACGCCGCGCGGTGAGTTCAAGTTCGACTTCGTCATCGCCGGCACCGGCTTCACCGTCGACGCGCATCGCAGGTCGGAGCTGGCCGACTTCGCCGATGACATCCTGCTGTGGCGCGATCGCTTCACGCCGCCAGCCGACGAGCAGGACGACAGTCTCGGCGGCTACCCGTATCTCGGGGCCGGCCATGAGTATCTGGAGAAGCAGCCGGGACAGGCGCCATTCCTGAAGAACATTCACGTGTTCAATCCGGCTGCCTTCGTCAGCTACGGCCTGCCGGTCGGCGACGTCCCGAGTTTTCGGCGTGACATTCCAGGCGTGGTGTCGCGGATCAGCCGCGACCTGTTCCTGGACGACCTGCCGGCGCATGAGGCGCGCATCAACGGCACGGTCGATCCCGATTTCGGCGGCGAGCTCTACGCGTCGGCGATCTGGCGCGGGCCGCTCAACGTCGCGGCGGAATAGACGTGAGGGCCGGCGCGCTTCGGTGCGCCGGCGTCTTCAACGGCGATATGCGTGCAGCCGATCAGGCGGCCGTGATCATGGCTCGCGCGCGATGCTGCGGCACGCGCGCGGCACCGGCCGCTCCCGAGGGGATCGAAGCGAGCAGCGCGCGCGTATAGGGCTCGCGGGGCGTGTCGAAGATCTCGCTCACGGTGCCATGCTCGACGATCCGTCCGCGATGCATCACCGAGACGGTGTGGGCGAGCTGGCGCACCAGCGCCAGATCATGCGAGACGAACATATAGGTCAGTCCGAGATTGGCCTGCAGCGACAGCAGCGCCTCGACGATGTCGGCCTGAACGGTGACGTCGAGCGCAGAGGTCGGCTCGTCGAGCACGATCACATCCGGCCTCAGCACGAGTGCGCGGGCGATCGCCACGCGCTGGCGCTGGCCGCCTGACAGCGCGCCTGGCTTGCGCGCGAGCAGATGCTCGCCGAGCCCGACATCGGCCAGGGACTGCCGGACCTGCGCGATCCGCGCCTCTGGTGTGCCGATCTTGAAGCGATCCAGCGGCTCGCGCACGAGCTGCTCGACGGTCCAGGTCGGGTCGAGCGAGGTGAACGGATTCTGGTAGATGAGCTGAAGGTGGCGCCAGGCTGCGCGCAGTTTGTCCGGCGACCGGCCACTGAGCGTGTCGCCGGCAACAGTGATCGTGCCGCTGTCGGGCTGCTCGAGCCCGAGCAGCAGCCGGATCGTCGTCGTCTTGCCCGAGCCGGACTCGCCGACCAGGGCGTGGGTAGTGCCGGCCGGTACGGTGAACGACACGCCGTCGACGGCCGTCAGCGTCTTGCCGTCGACGGTGAAGGTCTTGGTGACGGAGCTGACTTCGATCTTCGCGGTCGCGCCCTGCTTGAGGCTGCGGAAGCCCGGGTCGCGCAACTCTGCGTAACGATCGGGGTTGAGCGCCGGGACATCGGCGTGCAGCTTCCTTGCATAGGCCGACGCCGGCGCGGAGAACACTGATGATGTCCGGCCGGCCTCCTGGATGGTGCCGTCCTTCAGCACGACCAGCGCATCGGCGCGCTCGGCGGCGATCGCGAGGTCATGGGTGATCAGCAGCAGGCTGATGTCGAGCTCGGATTGCAGCCGCGACAGCAGGTCGAGGATGCGCTTCTGGATGGTGACGTCGAGCGCCGAGGTCGGTTCGTCCGCCACCAGCAGCGACGGTCGTGGCAGCACCGCGAGCCCGATCAGCACCCGCTGCAGCATGCCGCCGGACAGCTGATGCGGGTAGGAGTCATAGACGCGCTGGGGATTGTCGAGCCCGACCTGGGCGAACGTCTCCAGGATGCGCTGCCTGCGGACTCTGTTGTCCGGCTCGTCGAGCAGCACAGCTGCCTCCATCGCCTGGGCGCCGATCGTGCGCACCGGGTTCAGCGCATTGCCGGGATCCTGCGGCACGAAGCCGATGGCGCGGCCGCGCAGCGGCCGAAAGCGGCGCTCGGAGAGCGCGAGCACATCCTGGCCGTCGAATGCGACACGGCCGGTCGCATGTCCGCCGCTCGGCAGCAGCCGCAACACCGCGCGGGCGATCGTCGACTTGCCCGAGCCGGACTCGCCGATCAGCGCGAGACTCCGGCCGCGGCCGAGCTCGAAGTTGACGTCGGAGACGACCTGCTGTTTGCCGTAGAACACCGACAGGCCGTCGACGTGGAGCAGGGGAGCTTGCGGCTGCAAGCCCGGCGCATCGATGGTGTCGCGGCTGAATGTGGCGCTCAGTCTGTCCGGCGAAGCCATCGGCTGATCCTGTTCAACGAGAGCACGGTCCCGATCGTGACGAAGGCGGGCGCGTAAACCAGCCATGGCCATTTGAGGTAGTCCTTGCCGATCGAGATCAGGAGACCCCAGTCGGAGGCGGGCGGGGGGTCGCCATAGCCGAGGAAGGCGAGGCTGGCGATCACCAGGATCGACAGGCCGAACTGCAGCACCGCGAGCGGCAGCACCGAGCGCGACGCGTTCGGCAGCACATGCCGCAACAGGATGTGCCAGCGCGAGCCGCCGAGCAGGAACGAGGCCTCGACGAACGCGGCCCGCCGGGTCTTGATCACCTCCGAGCGCATGACGCGGGCGAACACCGCCACCGCCGAGATGCCGGTGGCAATCGCCGCGTTGGTCGTGTCGAAGCCGAGCGCGGTGACGATGATCACGGCGAGCAGGAAATGCGGGATCGCCAGCAGCACGTCGACGAGGCGGGCGAGCGCGATGTCGACCCAGCCGCCAAAGAAGCCGGCGAGCAGGCCAATGAGGCCGCCGGCGACGGCGGCAATGACCACAGCGATCAAGGCGGAGCTCACCGACGAGGCCGTGCCGTGAACGACGCGCGCGTAGAGGTCGCGGCCGAGATGGTCGGTGCCGAACCAATGCGCGGCGCTGGGGCCGAGCAGCTTGTCGGCGGACACGCCGTTGATCGGGCTGTAGCTGGTGAACAGGCCGGGGGCGACCGACCAGGCGATCACGAGCGCAATGACCGCGAAGGAGAGCAGGACGGTCGGCGGGACCTTGAGGGCCGCCAGCCGGCTGGTCGTCGGGACGAACGCGGAGGAGGACAGGAGGCTCATGGCGTCACCGCCTGGGAAGCGCCGACGGCGTCGTCGTCAGCCGTGGTCGGGCGCCGGCTGGCGGCGCCGACCAGCTTCACACGCGGGTCGAGGAGGGGATAGACGAGATCGGCGATCAGGTTCACGAGCACGAACACGACGGCGGCGAGCGAGACCACCGCCTGCAGGACGGGAAGATCCTGCGTGCTGACCGAGCGCTGCACGAGGCTGCCGATGCCGGTGCGGCCGAACACCGTCTCGGTGATCAGCGAGCCACCGAGCAGCTCGCCGAGCGTGAGCGCGATGATGGTGACGACCGGCAGCGAGGACGGCTTGAGCAGATGCTTGGCGAACAGGCGAACCGGCCCGAGCCCGCGACTTCGGGCGACGGCGGCGTAGTCCTGCGCCCGCTCGTGGTCGAGATTGGCGATCAGCACCTCCGCGATCTGTGCCGACACGGGAATGCCGAGTGCGATCGCGGCGAAGAACGTCGCCCAGAAGCTGTTGGGCGCGATCACCTTGAACAGCCCGAGCTGAAAACCGAACAGGTGGATCAGCACCAGGCCGATCACGAAATTGGGCACCGACAGAAACAGTGACGGAAAGCCTCGTAGCAGGCCCTGGCCGGACCGCTTGGGCACGAACTGCGTGCCGTAGGCAACGGTCGTCGCGAGCAGCAGCGCGACGGCGAAGCCGGATGACGCTAGGATCAGCGTCGAGGGCAGAACTTCGCCAATCAGCGTCGTCACCGGCCGGTTGGAGCGCATCGACAGTCCGAGGTCGCCGGTCAGGAAATGGGTCAGCGACGTCCAGAGCTGGACCAGGACCGGCTGGTCCAGGCCCTGGGCTGCGATGATCTGCCGGATCTCGTCCTCGGTGAACCCGTTCTGCGGATCGCGGAGCACGTTGGTGATGGGATCGCCCGGCAGGATGCTGACGACGACGAAGGTGAGAACGTAGGCCAGCAGAATGACGATGATGGCCTGGGCGAGGCGCCTTGCGGCAAGGCCGAGATAGGCATTGCTCATGCGGGTGGCCTCCTCACGTGACCTGTCCGCAACGCCGGCTACTCACCTTTCGTCGCCGTGTAGTAGCTGGCATAGGCGATGCCGTTATAGACTTCGCCCTTGAGCCGCGGTGATTGCACGTAGATGCGCTGGACGATCTGCGTGCGCGGGATGAAATAGCCCTGCTCGAGGACGTATCTCTGCAGCTCGTTGAGCAGCGGGCCACGGACTTCGGTGGTGCCGGCGCCGGCGATCTTGTCACGCAGCTCGTTGAGCTTGGTGTCGCTCTCGCCGAGCGCGAACCAGTTTTCGCCATTGTTGGCATCGGTGAGGATGCTGGCAACCGTGCCGGCGTCGATGAAGCTGCGTGTCACCTCATAGGCGGGCACGGCCGGGCCACCGAATCTGACCTTCTCGCCGAAGGTTACGACGTCGTAGGCGCGGATGAAGACCTTCCAGCCGATCTTGCCGAGCTGCTGGGCGATTAGCTCATCGACCGGTTTCGCCGTCGCGAGATAGGGATTGGAGTAGAGCGTCAAGGTCAGCGGCTTGCTGTCCTTGGTGCGGACGCCGTTGGCGCCCTTGATCCAGCCGGCCTCGTCGAGCAGCTTGCCGGCCTTGTCGGGATCGTAGGCCAGCAGCGCGCTCTGGTCGGTGGCGCCGGGCACGTTGCTCTGGATGAACGAGGTCGCGAGCTTCCACTCCGGCGTATAGACGGTGTCGATGATCTCCTGGCGATTGATCGCGGCCTGCAGCGCCTGGCGCACCTTCACGTCGTTGTAGGGTTCCAGCTTGGTATTGATCGCCCAGCCATTGACGAAGCCGAGATAGCGCGGCGTCGCGACGGTGAAGCCGGCCTCCTTGAGCGATTTCAGCTCCTGCGGGGACGCGTTGTAGGCGACGTCGGCCTGGCCGGACTGCACCGCGGCGACGCGCAGCGACTGTTCCGCCACGAGCTTGTAGGTGATCGAATCGAGGAGGGCAGGTCCAGTGTGGCCGACCGCCGCCGGCCCCCAATTGTAGTCCTTGCGCTTGACCAGCTTGACGAAGTCGCCTTCCTTCCAGGATTCGACCACGTAGGGGCCGCTGCCCGAGGTCTTGCCGAGATCGGCCTGCTGGCTGGCGGGCTGAGCGAGCGTCTTCGGCGAGATCAGGATCGAGCCGTGATAGCCCAGCGTCGGGATGAAGCCGAGCGTCGGCGCCTTGAATGAGACCTTCACGGTCGCAGCGTCGATCGCCTCGGCTCTCTTGTAGGTCTTCGGAAACAGGCCGATCGGGTTGATGCCCTCGCTCTTGCGCCCGGCGTACCAGATATCGAGATTGGCGACCACGGCGGCGGCGTCGAGCGGCGTGCCGTCGGAGAAGGTCACGCCCTTCTTCAAATGCAGGATGAACGAGGTCGCGTCCTCGTTCTGCTCCCAGCTCTCGGCGATCCAGGGGCTGACCTTGCCGTCGGCGTCGACATAGACGAGCTTGTCGGTGACGTGGCCCCAGATATGGCCCTGGAAGCTCGAGATCGCGCTGTTGTTGGGGATCCAGGTGCTGCCCAGCGAGTCGATCAGGAACACGATGTCGCCGCCATTCTTCGGCGCGGCGTGGGCCACGGGCAACGCCGTCATCGCGGCCAGTGCCATCGTGGCCGCCGCAAAGCCGCGCACCAGCACGCGTCGCCGGGACAGTGAGAGCGAAGGAAAGCGCGGGATCATTGTGTGGACCGTATCGTTGAAGTGAATTGCTGAGCTGTCTAGCAAACGGAAAAAACGCAGATCTGGCTATTCCAAATTTCAAATGAGACGGGCAACAAACGTCTCCGGAGTCCCGGCACGTCAGCGCTGCCATCATTCAGTTCATGACGTCGGTGTTGCATCTTGTCGCGGCGTGGTCGCCAGGAGTTGACGCGCGGTGCAGGTCCTGCGGGAGCGACGAAGGAGGGCGTCATGAGAGGCCCATGCTCCAACTGACAAACAAGTCGCTACGATCATTCCTCGCTCCCGGCATTCATCAGCAAGCATTTGACGCGACTTCTGGTGTAGAGCTGGCCAGTCATGCGACGCCGTCTCGCGTCGAACATGTTTGTCAAAAAGAGGGCTGCCTATGAGCTTTCGTGCGCTCGGTCGACATGCGATGGGTCTTGCGCTAGTGCTTCTGCTAGTATTGCCGGCTGTAGCCAATGCGGAGGCGCCGCGCGGTGGCACGTTGCGCTTCTTGGTCGAGCAGGAGCCGACCACGCTGGTGACGATTGCCCATACGGCCGGTCCATCTACGCGCATTTCGCCCAAGGTGACCGAGGGCCTTTTGACCTACGGTTTTGGCTTCAAGCCGCAGCCGGCGCTGGCAACGGAATGGAGCGTCACGGAGGACGGGCTGCGCTACAGCTTCAAGCTCCGTCCGAACGTGAAATGGCATGACGGCAAGGAGTTCACCTCGGCGGACGTCGCCTATTCGATCAAGCTGCTGAAGGAGAACCACCCGCGCGGGCGCGGCACCTTCGCTTTCGTCCAGGAGGTGCAGACGCCCGATCCGCTGACCGCGATCATCGTGCTGTCCAAGCCGGCGCCCTATCTGCTCAAGGCGCTCGATGCGTCGGAGTCGCCGATCGTGCCGAAGCACGTCTATGAGGGCACCGATCCGCTTGGCAACAAGAACGCCAGCGCGCCGATCGGCACCGGCCCGTTCGTGTTCAAGGAGTGGGTCAAGGGCAGCCACATCATCCTCGACCGCAATCCCAATTATTGGGATGCCGGCAAGCCCTATCTCGATCGCATCATCGTCCGCTTCATCGCCGATCAGGCGGCGCGCTCGGTGGCGTTCGAGACCGGCGAGCTCGATCTCGGCGGCGGGCCGCCGGTACCGCGCTCCGACCTCGCGCGGCTGCAGGCGCTGCCGCATCTCGGCTCGGAGACGCGCGGCTACGAATACAATGCCGGCATGACCCAGCTGTATTTCAACTATGACAATCCGATCTTCAGGGATAAGCGGGTGCGGCTCGCGATCGGGCACGCGATCGACTATGGCCGGCTGCTCGACTTCGTCTATTTCGGCTACGGCAAGGTCGCGCCGTCGGCGGTCAGTCCGGACCTGGCCGACTTCGTCGATCCCTCGATCAAGCCGTATGCTCTTGATCTGGCGAAGGCGAACAAGCTGCTCGACGAGGCCGGTTATCCCAAGAAGGCCGACGGGACCCGCTTTCCAATCCGGCTCTATGCCAACCCGTTCAATCTGCAGGCGGCCGGAGACTTCGTCAAACAGGCGCTGACCAAGCTCGGCATCGCCGTCGATTTCCAGTTCTTCGACTTCTCGACCTACATCAATAAGGCCTATACCGGGCGTGAGTTCGACATCACGCTCGAATCGCTGTCCAATACCTTCGATCCGACTCCGGGCATCCAGCGCGCCTTCTGGTCGAAGAACTTCAAGATCGGCTTGCCGTTCTCGAACGCCTCGCACTACAGCAACCCGGCCGTCGACCAGCTGCTCGAGGATGCGGCCGTCGAGCCCGATCCCGAAAAGCGCCGGGCGCTGTGGTTCAAGTTCCAGAACCTGATCTATGACGATGTCGCGGCGATCCATCTGGTCGCACCCGATGGGGTGACGCTCTTCAACAAGAAGGTCAGGAATCACACGCTCGGTGTGACCGGGATCAACGCCAGCTTCGCGGACGTCTATTTCGAGAAATAGGTCTTTGAGGCACAATTCTGCGTTGGCAAATTTCGATGAAAGCTGGGAGTTGCAGGTGATCTGTTCGTGATCGAGATCGTGACGGCGCTTGCTCCGATCTTCGCGATCATCGTGCTGGGAGCTGTGCTTCGGCACAGCCAGCTGGTTGCTGAGCCGTTCTGGATACCTTGCGAGCGGCTCAACTACTTCTGTCTGTTTCCTTCCTTGATGTACATGCAGGTCGCGACAGCCGAGCTGGCCGGGATTTCGTTGCATTCGACCGCCGTCGTCCTGCTGGGTGCGGTCGCACTCGGTGGATTGTTCCTCACCGCTTGGAGCGCCGTTCGCCCGCATCCTGGGCCGGTGTTCTCGTCCGTCCTTCAGGGAGCGCTCCGGCCGAATACGTATGTCGGAGTTGCAGCAGCGACGGCGCTCTATGGTCAGGCGGGTCTGTCCGTCACTGCGCTGGCCATCGCGATCACCATTCCGGTGTTGAACGTCGGGTCGATCCTGGTCCTGGCATTGCACGGCAGCCATGGCGCGCGCGCCCGGGCGAACATCGCCCGGACTGTGCTGACAAACCCCGTCATCCTCGCCGTCGTTGCCGGCGCGATCACCAATCTCGGCGGCCTCGGCATCCCCAAGCCCATCGCATCGACATTGGGCGTGCTGGGCGCCGCATCGCTGCCGCTCGGTCTGCTCGCAGTTGGCGCCAGCCTGGATGTCGCTGCAGCGCGGATCGCGGGCGGCCCGGTCCTGCAATCCAGCCTGGTCAAGCTGGCACTGGTCCCGCTTGCCACCTATGGCATCGGGCGCATGGTCGGCCTCAACGGCGTTCCACTCAACACGCTGGTCCTGTTCAACGCGTTGCCATGCACGCCCTCCGCCTACATCATGGCGCGGCTGCTGGGAGGCGACCACCGCGTTGCTGCCGGGATCATCAGCTTTCAAACGGCAGTTGCCGTCCTGACCATGCCTCTGGTCCTCGCACTCACGACCGGGCAATAGACGAGTCGGCACAGACCCGCTGCTCAAGTCGCGAGGGTTCACGGTTAGCAATTTTTCATTGTCGTCCTGGCGATAGCAGGCGATAGGTGACGAAGGGTGCTCGGCCCCAGGTGAAAAAATATTCCTGTGGAGTCATGATGCTAGAAATCTGCCGGTTCTGCCAACGGCGTCCTGACGTGATCCCGGAGTATAATCCAAGGAGATCAAAGCCTTATTCATGTGCGAGATAATCGAGTGGGAGTGAGGTAAGCCGTCATGAGCGGGATATCGCGACGCCATCTGTTGGCCATTCTTGGTGGCGCCGTCATCCCGGCCCCGGCCTTCGCTGGCCACGCGTTCGCTCCGGCCGAGCATTTCTTCTCGGTCGAGTTTCCGACGCCACCGGAGGAAAAGTCGAGTGGACTGCTGGGACTTTCGTCGACGACGTATCTGGCCAAGGACGGAAACAAGGCCTTCGCCGTTTTCCATGCTGCCTGGCCGATCCAAGGCAAGCCCGCCCTGATGATGCAATCCATGCTCGATGGACTGGTGGAGCGCATATCGGGCGAATTCCTGTCGATCGACAAGACCGAGTTCAAGTTGGCGAACGGCGCCACGCTCCCGGCCAAGCGGTTCACCTATGGTAGTGAGAAGGTATGGGGAGGCGGCCTGACGACGGTCTCCGGACCGCATAGCTTCCTTGTGCAGGTCATGAAGCGCAAACCGCTGGAGGGCTGGGATGCGGCAGACCGGAAGTTCATGGCCTCGTTCAAGGTATTGATCTGACGACGTTGCGCGGCCTTTGTTGTTTTGTGCACTATCACCGTAATGCCGGAAGCTCAAAGCTACAGCAAGCTATGACGACAAGCGGTCTGCGCTGACGCGCGCAAATGCTCGCATCGCCGAGTTTGAATAGCCTGACGCTCCAGGCGGCTTGTTGCCGATCGCGCCATAGGGACGTTCTTCATCGGTGGCATCTGGCGTGAATTCAATGTGCTTTGGACGTTGGCCTCCGTTCCGAGCACACGAATCAGGCCTGCTCCGCTTCAAGACGATCGGCCGCCAAACCACGCCAAAATCGCCAATATTGTCAGCAGTAGCGCCGCAGCCCATCTTCCTCCATCCCACCATTTGTACTGCCGGGCTGCTCCGATGAAGAATAGCTCCCAGTAGCCGGACAGCCATGGCCACGCCAGCAACAGCGCCGCCATGCTGCCGAATTTCCAATAATTGCGTTCAAGGGAGTCCAACGATAGGCCTAAGAGCCATTTCACCCTCTCGGCACGTAGTCCATGGTCCGGTAGCGTCGCGAAGAAGCCCATGAGAAAGAGCATCAGGATCGCGATCAGGTACGAGGCTGGAAAGAGAATCTGTCGCAGTAGTCTCCTCATCCAGTCGTCGCGCCTAATCAACCATGCTCTCAGCCAGACCGGCGGATGGCTCAGAGTTCCCAGCATTCGGGATATCCGTCCACCGGCTCCCATCGCCTTGGTGCCGCATTCGACGTGCAGGACCTGCGCGCGGCTCCCGCCGTAGTCTGCGTTCAGCTCCAGGGCCCAGATAGCCACGAGCGGCTTTGTGATCGAAGCCATGATCAGGAAGAGGAGAGATGCGGTTGAGCATAACGCCATCAGTGCAGTCCGCCCAAAGAGCTGCGCTTGGTGCTCGATATGCAAACCGACCGATCTCACGGAAAGCGCCATGGAGGAGATCAGGGTCATCGCCATCACTAGGATGAAGATGACAAGCAGCCACTTGAGATACCCCGAGAAGAAGCTTCCGTACCCCACGACAAGATGGTCCCCTTGGCGGACATGCTCCATTTCATGCAGCAATATGCCCCTCGCGGTCACGGGATCACGTTTCCAAAGCACATACATTCCGCCGAGCACTGCCAGGCGCGGGCGCCGATAGCTCCGTGGATAGACAAATGCATAGCCCGAATGCAGCAGGTTGACCCGCAGTTCGATGCGCGGAGCGCTCATCGCTACAAATGCCTGTAGTTCGTCGATCTCCGGAAACCCTCCGAGATACTCCCGGAGCCCGAATGTCCTTTCCACGTGCCAAGCTCGCCAACGGGGAAACGCTACCGTCAACAAGCAGAAAATCGGGATCAAGGTGATTCCTAGATCTACAAGGAAGGCGGGTTTGCTCAAGATCAGGGAGATGCGTGACCGCCATACGTCATCCATGGATATATGGCCCTGATCTCCCGTGTCCAAGGTCGGGCGCGCCTGCGGGGCGAGCGTTCGCCAATTCGTGCTCATAGTTTGGCGCTGGTCTTCTTTCGGTTCCAGCAGATAATGGATTATCTCGGCTTTGCTTGCCGTCGGCGGCGGTCGTTTGCCCTCGATCTGCACAAGTTCGGAGCGTTCGTCGTCGTCAAGCATCTCCAAGATGAGAGCCATCGCATCTTTCTTGAGTTTAACTTGCTGACGGTAAAGGCCCCGCAGGTCGTCTTCGAGAAAGTTCGCTTGTTCAATGGCGGCAAGGGCCCGGTCTAGTTCCGCTCGGAACCGGATGCATGCGCCATTTTTTAGCCAATTCAGCAAATGCGCATGATGCTGCATCACTTGCTGAGCGTCACTTTTGGCGACGATCGAGCTGGCATCATCGACATTTGCTACAGCGAGCTCCAGCCGGTTCATTTCGTCGATCTTCTGAAAATCGCCAAGATCTTCGCGTGCCGTCTGATAACTCTGCGGAAGTCCGAAGACTAACAACGTCAGGAATAGCAAAAGCCACGGTGGCAGACCCGCGTCGGAGTTCTGTCGTTGTGGCTCGGCCATCCCTATGCGCTTTCACTCTGGAATGTCCTGACCAGTTGTGCTCCCTCGATAGGCTCGTCGAGCAGCACCATCATCACTCGGTAACAGATCAGCTCGCACTGATCTGTCGACAAGCCCTGTTCCCTAAGAGCGCGCTGCACCTCGTCCAGGGTATGGCGCAGACTGCGTCGTGCCTCCGTTTCCGTGACTGCATGTGCTTCTTCACGTGCTTTCCGGGTCTTGATGAGATCGAAGGCGTTTTTCCAGATGCTCAGCAGGTTGGATATTCCGCTGAGCCCGCCTGATTGATACAGCTTGAGCAGCCCCTTTGCGATGTAGCTGAGCGCCATATAAGCAAAAGGCAAAAGCAAGGCTCCGCCATCTGGCAGAAAACCGCCGAGTTCCGCTTTATTCTCAAAGAGCTGCCGTCGGTCTCGACCGCCACGCAGATAGGCCTCCATCATCATTGGCGCGAGAGCTTCGCTCTCGGGTTCGATCTCTGCTGCAATCCGCTTCGCCCATTTGCTGATGGAGTCCGACGAGAATTCTTCGGTCATCGCAGTGAATCCCTTCATAAAAGTGGTTCCCCCAAGTCGTGTGCGAACTGAAGAAAATTGGTCGATCATTTTCAGGATCTAATCGTCACAGGCGCGTCGGCTATGCTGCGGACTAAGTGGCCTTGTGTCGTGCACGTCGGTGTGCGGCTGGCTCGGATCGTCCGGCCGCTAATAAGTGAATTCTTCGGAGATATGTGCGTTGCAGTATGAGGTGAATGATAGAAAAAAGCAATCAAAAGTAGAAAGAATGAAAATGAGGTTGTCCTGTCGACCATGGGCTGGCGGATTTGCGACCGGCATCCACTGAGAGATGGCGGATTGGGTTCGATATTACGGTGACAGTGTTGGACTGCACTGGACTGCACCCCTCAAGTGAGACACAGATAATTTCTGTGACAGGCATTTCGGGGATGAGCTGTGGCAGTACGAGGAAAGACCCGTCAGTTCCCGACGGCTTACAAATTGAAGGCGATCAAGCGGGTCGAGCGAGGCGAAGGCGTTCTGCCCGTCGCTCGTGACCTCGGCATAGCGCGCAAGCTTCTGCACGACTGGATCAAGGCGTGGAAGGCGCACGGGCCAGAGGGATTGAACCGCAAGGGCGGTCCCAAGCCCGGCCCGCGCAAGCTCAAGCCCGTGGCGACGTATGACGACAAGCGTTCGGCGCTCGCCCCGGCGAATGCGCGCATCGCCGAGCTGGAACGGCTGGTCGGCCGACAGCAGATGGACATCGATTTTTTTCGGCAAGCCTTGCGCGCTCTGGAGCGGCCGGTCGTGCAAGGCAAACCCGCATCCGCATCATCGAAGTCATCCAGGCCATGACATCGGAGGCCGCCGACTCCCACGTTCACGTGCAGCACCTCTGCGCGCTGGCGGGTCTGCCGCGCGCGACCTATTACCGCGGGATTACGCGCGGGATTACGGTGACAGTGCATAAAACTCGTGAGCTTCGCTCGCTATCTCGACCGCCCTCGCTGCCCCGTTCAGCGCGGGGCCGGCGACGAAGGCCCGGGCATCCACGTCTTTCTTCGTGATGACCACGACGTGGATGGCTGTGACCGAGCATGGCCATGACGATGGGGGAGGGGCGAGGCCACTCACGGACGCCCGGTCGTCGTGCGATGGATCATCTGCCCGACGAGCAATCCACGCATGCCCTACATGCGCCAACTGCCCGTCGTGCCAGTTTGTCGCGGACTCCTCACTTGCGTTGTCGGGCAAATCACCTCCACATTCTCGCGCATCCCGGCTCGCTGAAGAGGGACGTTTCGCGATCGTCACGAGCGTCG
>NZ_JAUHIU010000033.1:0-40729 GCF_032381555.1 Bradyrhizobium sp. SZCCHNPS1003 | reverse complement strand
CAGGGAAGGCCGGATATTGGGCTGAACCTGTGGTTCTGCCGCGTGCTTTTTTGCTGCACGCGGACCGCGGGTATCAGTCGATACCCGGTCTTCCCTGCGCCTCTTCTTCAAAGGAGAGGTCGAACGAATGCAAAGCTCGGGCGCATGCGGCCGCGAGATCCCCGAGCCATGCCTGCTGTTTGAAACGTGGAGAAAGCTTTTGTCGTACGATGTCCCACGCCGCGTCATCTGCAAGTCCGTCTCAATCCCAGCTTCCGGATAAGCGAGCGACTATTTGCGTCGAGATGTGTCGTTCTGAAATAAACGATGCGCTGGTTTGCAATCTTTGAAGTTCCATTTCATTGACCGCATAGCGCCTCGCGCCGATATTCCCTGTCGTCATCGCTCAACCACGGAACGCCAGATGAGAACCCGAACCGCAGCCGATCGCCTGGTGCGCAAGCGCCTTGCCGGCCGCTGTTTCTCTGCGGCGACCGGGGCCTGTTGCTGATCGCTGCAGCCGAATTCAACGCCTTCAACCATCTGCAGATCAGACAGGAGCGCCGCACGCACGCGGCGAACGACCGGTCATGTCCAAAGCCTATGTCATCGAGGTTCTCAACCGCACCGCCGGCATCGTCACGGCCGACGAGCGCGGCTTCAGCTTTTTCTCATCCGAACGCGCATTCGACAGCCTGGAGGGACAGCACTTTGCCTCCGCGCGCGAGGCCGAACGCGCGGCCCGTGCGCTCGTCGCGACCGGCGGAGGACGCCTGCGCCGCGCGGTCATCTGATCTCCCACATCGCAACTTTCGAGAAGGATAAGTCATGAGCTTCTACAGGGACTTCAACGACAAGCTGGCCATCCAGGCATGGAACAGCGCCCGGCGCGAGCCGTATCGCACGATTAAGGTGCGGCAGCTCAGTCCGACGGTCGGCGCCGAGATCGGCGGCGTCGATCTCACCAAGGATCTGCCGGACGAGCAGTTCGCGGAAATCCACCGCGCGCTCGATGAGAATCTTGCGATCGTGTTCCGCGATCAGGAGATCTCGAAAGACGACCACAAGCGCTTTGCGCGCCGCTTCGGCAAGTCGCTGCACCGGCACGAGCTGGCCGCGACCCGCTTCCGGCACGACGGGCTGTTCGATCCGGAATTCCTGTCGTGGAAGACCGATGCGAATTCGCGCTTCACCGCCGGCGACGGCTGGCATCCGGACGTGTCCTGCGATCCCAGCCCGATTGCGGTCTCGCTGCTTCGTGTGACCAAGACGCCGCCGCTCGGCGGCGACACGGCCTTCGCCAACATGTATCTCGCCTATGAATTCCTGTCGGATCCGATCAAGCAGCTGCTGGATGGCCTCACGGCCATCCATGATGGATCATTGGCCTGGACCGCGGGTTATGGCGCCAAGCCCGATCCCGGCAAGACCTATCCGCAATCCGAGCATCCGGTGGTCGTGACTCATCCGCGTACCGGCCGCAAGTTCCTGTACGTCAATGCGTCCTTTACCTCGCACATCGTGCAGCTAACCCGGCGCGAGAGCGATGCGCTGCTGCAGCTCCTGTTCCGTCACATCGAAGGCCAGCTTGCATTGCAGACGCGGGTGCAGTGGCGGCCGAACTCGCTGCTGGTTTGGGACAATTGGGCGAGCCAGCATCATGCGGTGTGGGACTACTATCCCGAAGAGCGCTGGGGCGAGCGTGTGTCGGTGGTGACCGGCGAGGTGCCGCGGGCGCGGCTTGGGCTCAGCGAGGCCGCGGAGTAGGTCGGTCGCGCTGCACAGGCGCGGGCCCGAACGGGCCTGCGCTCCCTGCGGTGTCAGTCCGGACTGATATGAACCAAGAGAAGGCGGGAGATCGCCGCGTCGGCAAGCTCGTCGGCGCGGTCGCGATAGACGACGGCCTCGTCGTCGGTTGCTCCGCGGAGCGCAAGCCGTTCGGCCTGGGCAGGACGCCTCAGCCGGCAGAAAGCGTCGATCGCGTGGAGCAATCGCGGTGACCGCACCAGGCTCTGCGCCATGTCGTGATCATTCGCGGCGAACACGAAGGCCGGGCGCCGGCCAAGATCGATGGCGAAGACCTGCGGAGGTGCGGCTGACATGCGGTGGCGTCGGATCGTGTCTGTTCGGCGCGGGGCGCGTTGGTGCTCTGATGCTGAGTGTAGAAGGACGCCGCATGCCGTCAATAAAATGGGTCGCGCGATTTTCAGGCTGATCGAGCAAGAATTGTTCTGCGCGGGCGGCGTGACCCGAATGCAAGGGACCCGATGGCGCCGAGTCTGGCTGCGGTGATGTCATGCCAGCCATGTCCTGGCGCAGGACGCGACACACAGAAGAAAACTTCGGTCTAGCACTGTGTTCGACGAGCAATTCCTTGCTACGCCGGGCCGCAGCGAAAGCAGGAGCGTTGCTATTTCGGGCGCCGGCTTGTTCTGACCGCCGGCGCCGATCAAGCTACATGCAATCGCATGAAACTGCCCGGAGACATCCATGAGCCTGGTCGAGAGAAAGATCAAAGCGTTGCCCTTCGTTCTCGCCGAGCTGAACTATCTGGCGCCCACCGCGGGCAAGCCGCGCACCTATGCGTTCGACCCGCCGCCGGGCGAGCCGAAATCGACCGCGCTGCCGGAGCCCCGTCAGGTGCCGGTGTTCAACGGCCGCCCGATCGCGCAATCATTCTCGCTCGACCGTGAGGGCTTTGCGCTGGTGCGACACCCCACATTCGTGCGTGACTTCACCAACGAGAAGGAAGTCCGTAGCATCTATTATCCGGCGGCGGAGGCCTTCATTCGTGCGACCTTGCGCGCCGATCGCGTCGTGATCTTCGACCACACCCTGCGCAAGCGTGTGGCCGGTGCTCCCGTCGTCCGTGACGGCGGGCCGCGCCAGCCGGCGACGCGCGTGCATGTGGACCAGACCGCGACGTCGGGTGCCAACCGGGTGCGTGAGCATCTCGGCGCCGAGGCGGAGGACCTGCTGCGCGGGCGGGTTCAGGTGATCAACCTGTGGCGGCCAATCATCGGGCCGTTGCGCGACACGCCGCTGGCGATGTGCGACGGGACCACGGTCGCGCCGGATGATCTGGTCGCGTCCGACCTGATCTATCCCAACCGCAACGGCGAGATCTACTCCGTCACGTACAATCCCGTTCATCGCTGGTTCTATTTCCCGGACATGACACCCGACGAGGCGCTGCTGCTGAAGTGCTACGATTCGGCGACCGACGGGCGCACGCGGTTCGGACCGCATACCGCGTTCGTCGACCCGACGACGCCGGCCGATGCGCCACCGCGCGAGAGCATCGAATTGCGGATGCTGGTGTTCCACTTCGATTGAACGTGAGCAGGAGGATGACGTTTCACGGACGGTGACGCCGTGAGAAGCTTCGTCCAACTTGGGGGCATTTTCTGAAATTGCCTCTGGACTGATCGCAGGCGATGGTGAGCGCAATTCGAGTGCGCTGCAGCATCTGAAGCCAAGGTCAGTCCAAGGTCAGTCCATGAATGCCCACCCAACCCTGGGGATCGCCGAGCCGGTCGTGCCGGCCGGTCTCGTCCCTTCGTCTCTCGTCGCCGAGCCGATGGTTCGCTTCGAGGGACTGTCGAAGATCTATCCCGCCTATCGCGACAAGCCGGATGTCGAGGCGCTCAAGGATATTGACTTCGCGATCGCGCGGGGCTCCATCACCGGCGTGATCGGACGGTCCGGCGCCGGCAAGTCGAGCCTCGTCAGGCTGATCAATGGGCTGGAGAAGCCGACGGCGGGACGGGTGGTCGTCGATGGACGCCACATCTCGGCTCTGCGCGGCCAGGCGCTCCGGCTGGCGCAGCGTTCGATCGGCATGATCTTCCAGCACTTCAACCTGCTGTCGTCGCGCACGGCCTCCGACAACATCGCACTCCCGCTCGAGATCGCCGGCTGGTCGAAGGCCGACATCAGGACGCGGGTCGCCGAGCTGCTGGAGCTGGTCGACATCGCCGACAAGCATGATCGCTACCCGGCGGAGTTGTCCGGCGGTCAGAAGCAGCGCATCGGCATTGCGCGCGCGCTGGCGACGCGGCCGAACGTGCTGCTGTCGGATGAGGCGACGTCGGCGCTCGATCCGCAGACCACGCGCGCGATTCTTGACCTGCTCGCCAACATCAATCGCGAACTCGGCGTCACCATCATCCTGATCACCCACGAGATGTCCGTGGTCCGCCAGCTCGCCAAGGAAGTCGTCGTGATTGATGGCGGCCGCGTCGTCGAGCGCGGCCATGTCGCCGACATCTTCACCCATCCGAAGCATCCGACAACGCAGACCTTCCTGGCCGAGGTGCTCGGCGACGCCGTGCCGGTGTCGCTGGCGAGCCGCCTCGTGCAGGAGCCTGTGCCGATCGGACAGACGGTGCTCCGCGTCCAGGTGCGCGGCTCGGATGCCGGCGACACGCTGGTGGCGCGGCTGGCACGCGAGCTGTCGATCGATGTCGCGCTGCTGTCGGCGCGGATCGACGAGATCGGCGGCCAGCATGTCGGCTCGCTGATCCTGGGCATTCCCGGCGGCGAGGCGGCGGCGCGGCAGACGCTGGCCTATCTCTCACTGCATCACTTCGCAGCGGAGCGTCTCGGCTATGTCTCCTGAGCTCATCACCCTGATCATCCAGGCCACCGGCGAGAGCCTGTTCATGGTCTCGACCGCGGCGTTGGTCGCGACCTCGCTCGGGTTGCCGCTCGGCGTCTTCCTGGCGACGAGCCGCGCGGGGGAGTTGTTCGCAGCGCCCGCGGCCAACGCGATCCTTGGCGTCGTCGTCAACGCCACGCGCTCGACGCCCTTCATCATCCTGGTCGTCGCCATCATCCCGTTCACGCGCCTCGTCGCCGGCACGTCGATCGGCTCGGGGGCTGCGATCGTGCCGCTGACGGTGGCGGCGACGCCGTTCATCGCGCGGCTGGTCGAGGCGGCGATCCGCGAGGTCGATGGCGGCCTGATCGAGACCGCGTCCTCGTTCGGCGCGACTCCGCTGCAGATCGTGTTCAAGGTGCTGATCCCGGAAGCCTTGCCGGGCCTCGTGCTGGCGTTGACGCTCGCCGTGGTCAGCCTGCTCGGCTACTCCGCGATGGTCGGCGCCGTCGGCGGCGGCGGCCTCGGCGATCTCGGCATCCGCTACGGCTACCAGCGCTTCATGCCGGAGATGATGCTGGCGGTAGTGGTCGTCCTGATCGCGCTGGTGCAGACGGTGCAGACCGTCGGTGATCATCTCGCGCGCCGGCTCAATCGGCGGCTGCGGCAGCGCTGAGCAGAGATTGCGCTGCGACGGCGCGCCGGAGATGTTCTCGGTTGACGTGGGAAACGAGGGCTCGCCGGCATTTCCGGTGAGCCTCGATCTTTGAAAAGATCGTCTCGCGCGGTTCGTTCTACCATCAGCCCAACGAGCTGACCGCGCGATGGACGCGCGCGCTCGAGGCAAGAGGTGAACGGCCATGAATACGCTCGTCGAGAAACCCAGGAAGTTTGCGCTCGTCGAGCGCCAGCCCACCGCCACGTTCGCGGAGGAGCGGCTGCATCGCAAGCAGCGCCTCGCGGCGACCTTCCGCCTGTTTGCCCGCTACGGTTTCGATCAGGGCCTGGCGGGCCACGTCACCGTGCGCGATCCGGAATTCCCCGACCGGTTCTGGATCAATCCGCTGTCGGCGCATTTCAGCCAGATCAAGGTGTCCGACCTGCAACTCGTCGATCACGATGGCAACATCCTGATCGGCGACAGGCCGATCAACCAGGCCGGCTTCGTCATTCACTCCGCGATCCATGCGGCGCATCCGCATGTGATCGCCGCCGCGCATACGCATTCGACCTATGGCAAGGCGTGGTCCGCGCTCGGCCGACTGCTCGATCCCCTGACGCAGGATTCCTGCGCCTTCTACGGGGATCACGTGCTATTCGACCCGTTCACCGGCGTCGTGCTCGATGCCGATGAGGGCAGAAAAATCGCCCAGGCGTTGGGGACGAAGAAGGCCGCGATCCTGCAAAATCACGGGTTGCTGACTGTCGGCCCGACCATCGAGGCTGTAGCGTGGTGGTACATCGCGATGGACAATGCCGCGCGCACGCAATTGTTGGCCGAGGCCGCCGGTCCCACCAAGCCGATCCCGCACGAGATCGCCAAGCTGACGGCGGGGCAGGTCGGCACCCACAAGGGTGGCTATTTCAGCTTCCAGCCGCTGTGGGACTGGATCACGGCGCAGGAGCCGGATCTGTTCAACTGAAGGACATCAGTAGCCCGCATGAGCGCCAGCGACATGCGGGTTCTTCTCCACGCCTCGTGTGAGCCCGGATGTCGCTTCGCTCATCCGGGCTACAGGTTGAGAGAATGAATCGATCAGAATGGCTAAGAAGAAAGAACATTTGCACGCAATGATCAGCCGCGAGAGCGCGTCCATTGCTTTGTTCGCACCTGCGATTGCGGCCCGGCTATTGCGGCGCTAGTGAGCAACGAAACTTGGTTGTTTCGTTGGAGACTTGAATGCGCCTTCCCCTTGTTGCCATTGCCGCCCTTGTGTCGTTGATCCTTCCCGCACAAGCGGAAGCCATCCGCGTCGGCGTGACCGCCGGGCCGCATGCCGAAATCATCGACGTCGTCAAGAAGGTGGCCGCCGAGCGCGGGCTCGACATCAAGGTCGTCGAGTTCACCGACTACGTGATTCCAAACCAGGCGCTGGCGTTGAAGGATCTCGAGGCGAACTCGTTCCAGCACGAGCCCTATCTGAAGAACCAGATCTCCAAGACCGGATGGAAGATCGTCAAGGTCGCGACCACCATCGCCTCGCCGCAGGGCGTGTATTCGCAGAAATACAAGGCGCTGGCCGAGCTTCCGGAAGGCGCCAAGGTCGCGATCGCCAATGATCCGTCGAACGGCGCGCGCGGGCTGATGATCCTTGCGCTGCACGGCGTCATCAAGCTGAAGGATCCGAGCAATGTCGCCTCGACAGTGGTCGACATCACCGACAATCCGAAGAAGCTGAAATTCGTCGAGCTCGACGCGGCGCAACTGCCGCGCGCGCTGGCCGATGTCGATCTCGTCTCGATCAACAACAACTACGCCGTCCAGGCCGGGCTCAATCCCGCCAAAGATGCGATCGCGCGCGAGAATGCCGAGGGGCCCTGGGTCAACATCCTCGCGGTGCGCGAGGAGGACAAGGACAAGCCCTGGGTCAAGCAGCTGATCGAGGCCTACCACTCCGAGCCGGTCAAGGCGTTCCTGGAGACGCGCTTCAAGGGCACCTACATCGCGACCTGGTGATCGGCAACCGCCGCCAACGCCGGCGCATCGCGCGGCGACCCGACGATCGGGCGGGCCTGCAATAGCCGGTCCGCCAGATCGGCGCACTGGCTTCGGATGTCCGGGATCGCGATGATCTCCCAGAAGGCGGCGCGAGTCAGCGGGCCGATCGCGAACAGGCGCTGTGACGGCGTGCCATCGGCACCGACGATGGCGCAATCCGCCGTGACCTCGATGCCGATCCGCAGCGGATCGCAACGCGCCAGCCCCTGATCGAACAGGCTGCGGACCGCAGGATTGGCGGTGGCGCGGGGGTCCCTGACGATCCCCGTGCAGTCGATCACGGCACCGACCTCGAGCGTCTCGATCTCGCTGCGGCCGCGCCGGCGATAATGCGCCCGGGCGCCTTGCGTCCCACCATCGATCTTGACGAGCTTGGCGGCGGCGACGCGAAGTTGGCCGTCCGCGATCGCCTGTGCGATGCGCTGTTCGACCTCCGGCGCCATACGGTGCCGATGCACATCCCACCACGCCCGCGCATGCTCCAGAAAGCTGCGCTTGGACGCCAGCGGCAAGTCCTGCCACAGCCGATGGCTGAACGGCCTGACGGCGTCGATGACGCCGCGCCAGTCGCCGCCCTCGGCGATGTGGGCGGCGATCCGCTGCCGGAACCAGCGCAGCAGAACGCTGCCGCGCGCACCGAACGGAACCTCATCCTCGCTGATCTTGCAGGGAGTAATACGCCGATGTCCCTTGGCCATCAGGCCGCGGCGTGAGATCGCGAGGATCGGGCCGCGATGGCCCTCACGCAGCAGCGACAGCACGTAGTCCGCCATGGTCAGGCCAGCGCCGAGGATGAGCACCGGCGAATCCTGGCTGAAGCCGGGAACGGACGGCGAGATCCAGGGATCGGCATGCCAGGCCGAGCGCGGGATGGCGGCGTCATGGCCGGTGGCGAACACCGCGACGTCGCCGACTTGTCGCGTTCCGTCGGCGAGGCTCACGGTGACGGTGTGGGCGCCCTCGCTCACCGCGGTGCATTCGCCACGGATAATGCTGAGACGCCGGGCGCCGTCCTCGGTCTCCAGGAACGGCGCGATCAGGCTGGCGATGTAGTCGCCATAAAGGCGGCGAGGCACGAAGCAGAACGGATCGGGACAAAGCCGCAGGCCATGCTCGTGCGCCGACAGCCAGCGCCAGAAATGGTCGGGATCATCGGGCAGCGCACTCATGTTGGCAGCGCGCACGTTGAGCAGGTGATCAGCATTGCCGGTGTGATAGGCTAGCCCGCGACCGACCTCCGAACGCTTCTCGATCAAGGTGACCCGGATATCGGACTTCGGGCGTTGCAGCAGCTGATAGGCCAGAAGGACGCCGGATGCGCCGCCGCCGACGATGATCACGTGTCGTTCTGGAAAACGGCCCATGCAAAGATGCCTTTTCTCTCGCGCGCGGACGATGTGCTACATTTGTAGTCTAGCACGTAAAACATCGGCCGGATTCGGAAAGACGAATATTCTACTTGTTGGCGCGTTCCGACCGATGGTGTTCCAAGAACATACAGATTGCTGTCGCAAGTGTGTCGTCATGAGCGACGCTGCGATAGAATTATTATTTGCAGCCGGCTGGCGCGCCGGGCGGCGATGGAGGCCTGGAACACTCGACCGAAATCTTCTCCGGTCATGGATCGCGGCGAGAACAGAGCGTTTGAAAATCGCGCAACTCTGAAATTGCCAGCAGCGCCGCACTGGTTGACCATGATCGCGCGCGTGCGTCGTTTACGCACGGCAGCGGAGTTCGGAACATGGTTGCGCAGGCCACGCCGGCAGAACGAACGGGAGCGCGCGCTTTGCGGATGACACATCCGGTGTCGCCGTGACTGCTTCAGGGCCGGATCCACTATCGCTCACCGCCGACGTGCTCGTCATCGGCGGCGGCATGGCCGGTGCCTGGGCTGCGGTCTCGGCCGCGCGCGCCGGTGCGCGGGTGATCCTCGTCGACAAGGGCTATTGCGGCACCAGCGGCGTCACGGCCGCGGCCGGCCCCGGTCACTGGTGGGTGCCGCCGCAGGCGCGCGAGCAGGCCGTCAGCCAGCGTGTCATCGCGGGTCTCGGTCTCGGCGAAGCCGCATGGATGCATGGGATCATCGCGGAGACTTGGCGGACATTGCCAACGCTCGCGAGCCACTACGCGTTCGGCATCGACGATGACGGGCAGACCAACTATCGCGCGGTTCGCGGTCCCGAATACATGCGGGCGCTGCGTGCCTTTGCGCGTGATCATGGCGTCACGATCCTTGACCATTCGCCAGTGCTGGAACTGCTGGCGCGCAGTGACGGCACGATCGGCGGTGCACGAGGCCTTCGCCGTCAGGATGGGGCGCGGCCTTACCAGATCGCCGCAGGTGCGACTGTGCTCGCTGCCGGCGGCACCAGCTTCCTGTCGCATCTCTTGGGGTCGCGCACCAATACCGGCGATGGCTATCTGCTGGCGGCGGAAGCCGGCGCCGATCTCTCTGGGATGGAATTCACCGCGGCCTACACGATCGCGCCGGCGCATTCGACGATGACGCGCAGCATGGCCTATGCGTTCGCGACTTATTACGACGCCGACGGGCACGAACTCGATCTGCCGTTCGGGCCGCAGCAGACGATCGGGTTGGCCAAGGCTATGCTTGCTGGACCGGTGTTCTGCTCGCTCCATCTTCTGCCCGACGACATCAAGGCCCGGCTGCGCACGATCTCGCCGAACGTGCCGCTGGTGTTCGATCGCTGGGGCATCGATCCCTGGCGCGATCGCTTCGAGGTCACGCTGCACAATGACGGCACGATCCGTGGTCTCGGCGGCGTCAGGGTCGACGATCTCGACGGGCGTACTGCCGTGCCGGGGCTGTACGTCGCCGGCGACAACGCCTCGCGCGAGAAGGTTGCCGGTGCGATATCCGGCGGCGGCAACATCAATTCGGCCTGGGCGCTGTCGTCGGGCGTGCGCGCAGGGCAGGCGGCCGCGCGGCTGGCGCGCAACATCGGGGCGAAAGCCTCGCCATTGGTTCCGCTCGGACAGGCCGGCCTGCGGCCGGGGGTGCGGAGCAGAGCGGGCGATCTCGACGCGATCAGGGCCGGCGTCCGCGCCGAGATGCATCCATTCGACAAGAACCTGTTCCGCAAGGAATCGACGCTGGCTGCGTCGCTCCGGTCGCTCGACGGGCTCTGGCGCGAGATCGCCGACCATGCGGGCGGCGATCCGCTGCGGTCGCGCGAGACGGCGGCGCTGGTCGCAACGGCGCGCTGGTCGGTCGCGACCGCGCGACAGCGGACCGAAAGCAGGGGGATGCATCGCAGGCTCGATCATCCCGGCGTCGATCCGGACCTCGCAGTGCGCCTGGTGAGCCGCGGCCTCGATCGCGTCGACATCGCAACCGACACGCGCCGTGTGCCGGCAGCTCCAATCGCCCTGGAAGCCGCGTCATGATCGAGCTCATCGTTGCCGATCGCTGTACGGACTGTGGCGCCTGCGTCGAGGTGTGCCCGACCAACGTGCTCGACCGCGCGTCGTCGGGGCCGCCGCTTCTGGCGCGGGTCGAGGATTGTCAGACCTGCTTCATGTGCGAACTCTATTGCCGCGCGGATGCGATCTACGTCGCGCCCGATTGCGACCGCCGCGTCACGATCACGCTGGACGAGGCGGTGGCCTCGGGACGCCTCGGTCAATATCGCAAGAATTCCGGCTGGGACGAATGGGCCCGGCAGTTTCCTAACGAGCAATGGCTGATGGAAACGGTGTTTCGCCGCGCCGGCGAAGCCGTGCGTGCAGCCGTCGCAGACGACAAGAGGACGGCATGACCATCATCACCCACCGGCCAGGAGCCCTTGTCGGCCTCGACGGCTTTCCGGGACCGGCCGACCGGCCAGACAGCCCGTTGTCGCAAGCGCTGCAGCAGCCGCTGCTGCTCGGCCTGTTCCTGCCGATCCAGGCCGGCGGCTGGAGCGCCTCCACCTTGCCGCGGACGACGTCCTGGCATTTCGACTACAACCGCGATCTGGTGCTGGCTGCGGAGAATCTCGGCTTCGATCTGGTGTTCGCGCTGTCGCAATGGCTGCCCAAGGGCGGCTATGGCGGCGTGTTCACCGGCGAGGCGCTCGACTCGTTCATGACCACGGCGGCGCTGACCAGCCTGACCCGGCGCATCATCCTGGTCTCGACCATCCACGTGCTCTACGGTCCCTTGCATCCGCTGCATCTCGCCAAATATGGCGCCACGCTCGATCACATCTCCAACGGGCGCTGGGGCATCAATGTCGTGACCGGCCATCGCGCCGCCGAACACGAGGCGTTCGGCTGGAGCCGGATCGATCACGACCGCCGCTACGAGCTTGCCGCCGAGTTTCTTGAAGTGCTGCAGCGGCTGTGGGGCGACACTGAGAACTACTCATTCTCCGGCCAGTCGTCCTGGAAGCTCAACGGCGCCTTCGTGACGCCGAAGCCGCGCTACGGCCGGCCAGTGCTGGTCAACGCCACCGGCTCGGACGCCGGCATCGCCTTCGCCGCGCGCTATTCCGACATCGTCTTCATCACCAGCCCGACAGGCTCGAGCTTCGAGAGCGCCATTCCCGCGTTGCCGGCGCATACGGCGAGGGTCAAGCAGGCGGCGCGCGAGACCGGCCGTGAGGTGCGGACGCTGCTCAATCCGATGGTGATCTGCCGCGAGACCGAGCGCGAGACCTGGACCTATCACGATGCCATCGTCGCCCATGCCGATCCGGTCGGCGACTTCCACCGGCTCGACAGCGACGCCCATGCCTGGCGCGGCCGTGTCGGCGTCGATGCGCCCAAGCGCCGGGCGATCGGCGGCAACATCGAGGTGATCGGCACCCCCGAGCAGGTGGTCGAGCAGTTCGTCCAGCTCAAGAAGGCCGGCGTCGATGGCCTGCAGCTGTCGTTCTACGATTTCAAGCCCGACCTCGACTTCTTCGGCCGCCGCGTGCTGCCGCTGATGGAGCAGGCGGGATTGCGTAAACCCGTGATTGAGACAGTGACTCATCCTGCTGCTGCAGAGGCCGCCGAGTAGCCGTGAGCGCCGACCGACGCGGGCGATATGGGGATTGCCGTCGTCCGCGAGGTCGGCTTTGCTGCGGATCGAAGTGCGAGCTGGACGAGATGGCTGCCGGCGCGAAAAGCGCACGGCATGACGTGAGGGACTGGAATGACGATTGTTGAAACGAGGACATCGCGCGCGGCGGAAGACGATGTCACGGCGGCGCTGCGCAAGCGTTATGGCGCGCATATCCCTGCGGTCGCCGCCGGCGCCGAGGACATCCTCGGCCAGTTGCTGGCGCATCGCTCGATCCGCAGCTATCGGCCTGATCCGGTGCCGCCGCACACCGTGGAGACGTTGGTAGCCGCCGCGCAGTCGGCCGCGTCGTCCTCTAACCTGCAGACCTGGAGCGTCGTCGCGGTCGAGGATCCCGCGCGCAAGCAGCGGCTGTCGGAGTTCGCCGGCAACCAGAAGCATATCCGCGAGGCGCCGCTGTTCCTGGTCTGGCTCGCCGACCTGTCGCGGGCCGAGCGGCTGGCGCGGCGGGAAGGGCGCCCCGATGACGGCATTCATTTCCTGGAGACGCTGTTCGTCGCGATCATCGATGCCGCGCTCGCAGCCCAGAACGCCGTGGTGGCGCTGGAGGCGCTCGGGCTCGGCTCGGTCTATATCGGCGCGATCCGCAACCGCCCGCAGGCAGTGGCCGAGGAACTCGGCCTGCCGCCGAACGTGCTCGCCGTGTTCGGCCTGTGCGTCGGCTATGCCGATCGGGCCGCCGACGAGGACGTCAAGCCGCGGCTGCGCCAGAGCGTGATCCTGCATCGCGAGCGCTATGCGCCGACGGACGAGATCCACGGCATCGCCGCCTATGACGAGACGCTGCGCGACTTCCAGACCAGCCAGGGCATCGCTGCAGTCGGCTGGCGAGAAGCCGTGCTGAACCGACTGGGCTCGGCGAAGGCGCTCAACGGCCGCGACAAGCTGACCGAGGCGCTGCGCGCGCTCGGCTTCGGATTGAAGTAGAGCTGGCGTCGACCGAGATCAGCGGCGGCCCCTGACGAGCGCGGGCCGCCGCCGTTGATCATTTCATGTAATCGGGCAGAGTGAACCCGTCATAGAAGCGGTCGGCGAGGATCGCGGCCTTGAAGCCCGGCGATGTGTAGCCCGCGACGATGTCCTTCGCCCAGGCGGTCTCGGCGTTGTCGCGCTTGACCGCGACCACGTTGATGTAGGGCGTCGTCATCTCTTCCAGCGCGAAGGCGTTGGTCAGCTTCAGGCCGCTGAAGATCGCGAAATTGCCCTGGATGGCGGCGAAGTCGACGTCGTCGAGCGCCCGCGGCGCCTGCGCAGCCTCGAGCGGGATGATCTTGATGCCGCCGGGATTCTTGATGACGTCGAGCTCGGTGACGTCGACCGGCTTGGAATCGCGGATCTCGATCAGGCCGAGATCGCGCAAGATCCACAGCGCCCGCTGCAGGTTGACTGGATCGTTGGGCACCGCGACCTTGGCGCCGCTGGCAATCTTGGTGCCGAGCGGGTGCTTCTTGGAATAGATCCCCATCGGCGGCGTCGGCACGTGCACGATGCCGGTGAGATCGGTCTTCTGCCGCTCATTGTAGGAGTTCAGGAACACCGTGTGCTGCATGACATTGGCGTCGATCTCGCTCTTGAACACGGAATTGTTGGCCTCGAGGCCGGTCGAGAACTCGACATAGCGGATCTGATAGCCTTTCTTCGCAAGCTCGGGCGCAACGCCGATCTTGAACTCGTCGATATAGGGGCCGGGCACGAAGCCGACCTTGAGCTCCTTCTTCTCGGCCGACTGCGCCGACGCGCTGGTGACGGTGAACAGGGAGAGCGTCGAGGCGGCGAGCAGGCGGAGGACTTGCGATCGTGTCAATGCAGGCATGGGACTTCCAAAGCTTCGACAAACGAAGAGCGGCGCGGATGCCTTGCAAGGCGTCCGCGCCGCTTGGGAACGGATCTCAGGCAATCGCCTGGACCTGGTGACTGAAGGCGCTGTCCGGACGGTCGAGCCCGTAATGCTCGCGCAGGGTCTTGCCGGTGTAGTCCTCGCGGAACAGCCCGCGCTTGCGCAGGATCGGAACGACGTGCTCGGCGAACAGGTCGAAGCCGCCGGGCAGCCAGGGCGGCATCACGTTGAAGCCGTCGGCGGCGCCGTTCTCGAACCAGGTCTGGATGTTGTCGGCGATCTTTTCCGGCGTGCCGGCGATCACCCAATGGCCGCGTGCGCCGGCGAGGCGCTGGATCAGCTGCCGGATCGTCGGCTTCTCGCGGTCGACGATGTCGACCACGAGCTTGAAGCGGCTGGCGACGCCGCGCGCGCCGTCGGTCTCGATCAGATGACGCGGGAACGGGCCGTCGAGATCGAAGCCCTGGAGGTCGAGACCGAGCATCTGGCGCAGCTGCACCAGCGAATAGTCCGGCTGGATCAGGTCGTTGAATTCCTCCTGCAGGCGGTCGGCTTCGGCCTGCGTCGAGCCGACGAACGGGCTGATGCCGGGCAGGATCTTGACGTGATCGGGATTGCGATCGAGCGCGCGCGCCTGGCGCTTGATGTCGGCATAGAACTCCTGCGCGCTCCCAAGCGTCTGGTGCGCGGTGAAGATGGCTTCCGCGAAGCGCGCGGCGAAGGCGCGGCCATCCTCGGACGAGCCGGCCTGGACGTAGACCGGCCGCCCCTGCGGCGAGCGCGGCACGTTGAGCGGACCGCGCACGCGAAAATACTTGCCGACATGGTTCAGCGCATGGACCTTGTCGGTGTCGGCGAAGATGCCGGAGGCGGGATCGTTGACGACCGCGTCGTCCTCCCAGCTGTCCCACAGCGCGGTCACGACATCGAGGAATTCCTTGGCGCGCTCGTAGCGTTCATGATGCGGCGGATGCTCCGGCAGGCCGAAGTTCTGCGCCGCCTGTGGCGCGCTTGTGGTGACGATGTTCCAGCCGGCGCGGCCGCCGCTGAGATGATCGAGCGAGGCGTACAGGCGCGCCAGATTATACGGCTCGTGATACGTGGTCGAAGCCGTGCCGATCAGGCCGATGCGGCTGGTCGCGGCGGCGATCGCCGACAGCCAGGTGATCGGCTCGAAGCGGAAGCGTTGCGCGTAGCGGACGTTGTCGGCGAGCGCCGGACCGTCAGCGAAGAAGATCGCATCGAACTTGGAGTGCTCCGCCGTCCTTGCCAGCTGCTGATAGTAGGTGATGTCGAGCGCGCGGCTGGTCGCCGAGCCCTTGTAGCGCCAGGCCGCCTCGTGATGGCCGCCGGGATAGATGAAGAGGTTGAGGTTCAGTTGGCGACGCTGGCTCATGGGGCGCTCGTGTTGTGGCTTGCTGACGTCTGGTGGAGCGGAGAGCGGACGAATGCGTGGCTCGCGCCGTGAGCTCGTCGCAGGCGCCGGGCTACGTAGCTGGCAAGCCGGTTGATGCTGATGCAGAGGTCGAGACCTCGCTCGTGACCTTCCGGGCGCAGTTTGCCGGCATGGTCCTGAATGCCACCGAGCGGCTCATCGGTTTGGGCGCGCCCGGGGGGATCCTGCTGTAGGCTGATCACGGCGAGAGGGTCGAACATCGCAGGTTCCGTTGAAACGCCGTAGGCATCAGAATGACTGGCGCCGTCTGTGTGAGATCAAAATCTAGCGGCTCCGTCCCGATGCTGTCGATGAAATGGATTTGCATTGTTGACCACGGCACGAGCATGAATACGTCGTCCTCATCAGGAACCGAGGAGCTGCATTTCGATCGGTCGTGCCCTGCTCAGCAGGACGATTGCATTCGACCAAATGAGGCACTCTCAGCACGAACGCCTGCCAATGAGTGACTCCGTCATGCCCGGGCTCGTCCCGGGCATCCACGCCGTTCCGAGGGCGCCGGACGACGTGGATGGCCGGGACAGGCCCGGCCATGACGTCGTGGAAGGAGACCGGGCAATACGTGGAGCGTCAGATGTGGTGGCACCGCATGCGAAGCGGATGGCCGATCGACGGACTCGCCCGGTCGTCGCGGCCGTCGTCGCCACCGCCAATGAGTCGATCAGGACCTCTGCGGCGCAGGTCCACCGACTTTGTTGCGCAGAGAAGCTTGGGTCACCACGCTGTTCGCGGGCACGTCGTGGGTCAGCCAGACGTTGCCGCCGATCGTCGAGCCCCGTCCGATCGTGATGCGGCCCAGGATCGTAGCGCCGGCATAGATGACGACGTCGTCCTCGACGATCGGATGGCGGGCGTCACCCTTGATGAGCGTGCCGTCCTCCTCGGTCGGAAAATGGCGCGCGCCGAGCGTGACGGCCTGGTAGATCCGGACGTGGTCGCCGATCACGGCGGTCTCGCCGATCACCACTCCGGTGCCGTGATCGATGAAGAAACCGGAGCCGATCTGGGCGCCCGGATGAATGTCGATGCCGGTGCTGTTATGGGCGATCTCGGCGATCAGCCGCGACACGAGGCGAGCGTCGAGGCCATAGAGCAGATGGGCGAGCCGGTGATGGATGATCGCCGTCATCCCGGGATAGCCGATCAGGATCTCCGGGAAGCTCTTGGCGGCGGGGTCACCGACGAAGGCGGCGCGCAGATCGCTGATCAGGACACCGCGCAGGGTTGGCAGACCGGCCGCGAAGCGGCGGGTCAGCTCCACAGCCTCGGGCTGGCGGAAGCCCGGGATCAGCTCATCGCCGACGAACAAAGCGGAGCGGTGGATCTGATCCGACAGCAGATCGAGCCCGATGCTGAGCCGGTGGCCGACGAAATAGTCGATGTTCTCGCCGTCGAGATCGTATTGGCCATAGTGGCGCGGGAACATCGCTTCGGTGAGCGCGGAGACAATCTGCGCCAGCTTGTCGCGCGATGGCGGCCGGTGGATGGCGCCGTCCTTGCGGATGCTGTGCGTCTCCTCCCGCGACACGCGCAGCTCTGCAACGAGCCGGTCGAGACCCCAGCGTTCGCCTGCAGAGGTGGCGTTGTCCGGGCCCGATCCCGTGGTGGGGCGAGAGCTCATGCCGTTTCCTCCGTGCGCATGCGCGTCATCACCGGACATGGGTCAAGGGCACGCTGACCTCGGCGAGCAGGTCGAGATCCGCATTGCGGTCGACCTCGACATACTGGTCGTTCCAATACAGCAGGCTCGACAATTTGGGCGCAAGCTCGACGCTGTCGGGGCGACCGACGATGATCGCATGCGCGTAGCGCTCGATGATCTCGTCGACCTCGCACGCGATCGCGGCCTGGGCGTGCTGCAGCAGCGGGACGCCGGCCGGGCCGCGCGACCAGTCGATGCCCTCGAACTTCTGCTGTCCCGACAGATGCGGCGTGCTGAAGCGATCAGCGAGCGCGAGCTGGTCCGAGCTGAGGATGTTGATGCCGAACCAGCCGTCGCGAGCGATCAGCGGGAACGCTGACGACCGGCTGCCGAGACTGATCATGAGCCGCGGCGGCTCTGATGACAGCGAGATCAGCGAGGCGATCGTCACCCCGGTGATCTCCTCGCCGCGGCCCGCGGTCACGACGCTGACGCCGGCCGCGACACGGCGCAGGGCCGAGTGGAAGTGCTGGGGATCGAACGCGGTCTCAGATACGAGATGAAGGTCACGCTTGCTCATCCGTCGCCTCCCTCGGGCACGCGCCGTATTGGCCGTGTCCCTCGTCGCGGCAGCGCCGTCGGTCAGAAGAAGCCCTTGGCCGGAAGCGGCGTGCCGTTGATCAGATACTGCCCGATCGCCCGCTCCTTGTAGGTGACCGGGTTGTGCGACGACAGGGTGCGGGCGTTGCGCCAGTGCCGGTCGAAATTGGTGGCCTTCTTGGTCGACGAGGCGCCGCCGACGTCGAAGATGTGTCCGCCATTTTTGATGGCCGCATCATCCGCGATGATCTTGGCCTGCGCCGACAGCAGTGCAGCCCGGTGGGCCAGCTCCTCGGCATCGGCGCGTCCGGCATCGAACGCCTCCGTGGCCGCGTCGAGCGCTTCGGCCGCGACAAGGACGACCGTCTCCGCGGCATGCGCCGCGCTCGCGATCTTGCCGATGGTCTCCTGCAGCAGCGGGTCCTCGGTCGGCTTTTCATGCGGCGCATAATAGAACGTGCGCTTGCGCGAGCGGACCAGCGCGATTGCGTCGCGCAGGGCGGCGCGGCTGATGCCGGCGATGGCGGCGGTCAGGAACAGCTGCGCGAACGTGTTCGAATAGGGCACGCCGTAGCCGATGTCCGGAGCGTCGAACACGATCTCCTGCCGCTTGACCCTGACGTTGCGGAAATGGGTGGTGCCGGTCGCCGTCAGCCGTTGCCCCATGCCGTCCCAGTCGTCGATCAGCTCGATGCCGTCGCGGTTGACCGGGATGATCGTGGCGCCGGGACGGCCGTTCGGATCGGCCGCGCGCACCAGCACGAGATCGGAATACAAGGTGCCGGTGCTGTAGTATTTGGTGCCGTTCAGCAGATAGTCGTCGCGGTCGGGCGTGAAGGTCGTGTTCGGCGTGATGTTGCCGACCTGAGGGCTGTCGAGCTCGGTGGTGGCAAGTCCGATGATCGCGCCGCCGGCCACCGACTTCTGCCATTCGCGCGCCTGGTCGTCGCGGGGATTGCGGACCAGCCGCTCGACGACGCTGAAATGATTGCGCAGGATGTGTGCCACATTGGCATCGGCCTCGGCGAGCCGGATCACGATCTGGAACAGATCACGGATTGAGCTGCCGGCGCCGCCTGCGGCGACAGGCAGCCGCAGCGCCCCTAGCCGCGCCTGCTTGATCAGCGCAATCTGCTGGTGCGGCAGGATGCGCTCGCGCTCGCGGTCCGACTCGCCTTCGGCGATTGCGGCCAGCAGGGTCTCGAGCGCGCCAGGAGCGAGCGGAAGGGGCGGCTCGGTGGTGAAGGATTTGGTGGGCAGCGGCTTGTTCATGACGGACCCGGACGATAGCGAGACAAGAGGAAGCGAGCTGCTCAGCGTTGCGGCGCCGGCTCGTCGATCTGGGCGAGGTGGTCGGCGACCTTGACCGGCTCCGGCAGCACCTTGCGCTCGACCAGCCAATCGGCGGCCTTCTGCAGGTCAGTGACGAACTGCTTGTCGTTGACGGAGAAATAGCGGTATTTGCGGTTCAGCGCGATGAACTGGTCGCGGATCTGATCGCTGTATTTGCCGGCCTTCTGCGCGATGTATTCGGCGTCCTTGCTGTTCTCCGAGATCCATTTGCCCTCGGCGCGAAACGCCTCGTTGACGGCGCGTACCAGGGCCGGATTCTCGGTCGCGAACTTGCGGGTGGTCAGATAGGACGTGTAGTCGATCTGGAACTCGAGATCGCGGCCTTCCAGGAAGATGTCGTGCGCCTTGTAGTCGAGCCGGGCGATATCGACGCCCGGGCTCCACATCGACCAGGCGTCGACCTTGCCCGAAGCCAGCGCCGGCGCCGCGTCCGGCGGATTGAGGTAGACGAACTTGACCTTGGAGCGGTCGACCTTGTGCTTCTCCAGCGCGGCGACCAGTAGGAATTCGCCGAGGCCGGAGCGGTTGACGGCGACCGACTTGCCGACGAGATCCTCGACCTTGTTGATGCCGGAATCATCGCGGGCGATGATCGCTGTCGTGCGGGGCTCGTAGACGACGAATTGCGTAAACACCAGTGGCGAGCCGGCAATGATCGCGGCCAGCGCCGGCGTGGTCGAGCCGCCGAAGCTGAAATCCGCGGTGCCGCCGGTGACGGCCTGCAAGGTCGGGGCGTGGTTCGGGAACGGGCCGAGCCATTCGACCTTGATGCCGTCCTTGGCGAGCAGCTTCTCGAACTCGCCGCGCTCCTTGGCGATCAGGTTGAGGCCCGAGAGACCCCAGGTGAGACGCACCGTGTCCGTGACGCGGCCGGGCGCGGACCATGCGTCATCCGTCAGGGTGAAGCCGGCGAGCGCGCCGATGCCGAAGGCGGCGGTGCCGAGGAACTGGCGGCGGGAGAAGTCATCCGAAGACATGTCGATCCTTCCGAAAATCAATCGTGAGCGTGTGAACCGAGCACACCGAGTTCAGCCAGCAGGTCGCCGCGGGCGACCGTGCCGCTGCGATCCGCGCGGTGCTCGAAGGCGATCCGGCCGTCGCGCATCACCAGGATGCGATCGGCGAGCACGATCGCTTCGTCGACGTCGTGCGTGACGAGCAGCACGCCGGGACGATGGTTGGCGACGAGCTCGCGTACCAGCGCGTGCATGCGGATGCGGGTCAGCGCGTCGAGCGCGGCGAACGGTTCGTCGAGCAGCAGCAGCTCCGGCTGCTGCACCAGCGCACGAGCGAGCGCGACGCGCTGCGCCTGGCCGCCCGAGAGATTGCGCGGCCAGTCGTCGAGGCGGTCGCCCAAGCCAACCTCTGCCAGCGCCGCGGCGGCGCGGGCGCGCGCGTCGGGCACATCGAGACCGAGCGCGACGTTGCGCCACAGGCTGTCCCAGGGCAACAGGCGATGTTCCTGGAACACGACGGCGGGCCGGCGCGGCCCGATGATGCGGCCAGCCTGGATCGGATCGAGCCCGGCCAGCGCGCGCAGCAAGGTCGTCTTGCCGCAGCCGCTCTCGCCGAGCAGCGCCACGAACTCACCGCGTTCGATGCGAAGATCGAGGCCTTCGATGACGGTACGCTCGCCATAGGCGCGGCGCAGACCATTGACGATCACCGCAGGCGCGGTGGCGCCCTGCAGCGGCGGCGCGAACTGGACCGTCATCGCGCCGCTCCGTAGTTCGGATGCCATGCGAGCAGTCGTCGCTCCAGCCAGCGTGCGATCAGGTCAGCCCCGACTCCGATCAGGGCGTAGATCACGATCGTCAGCACGATGACGTCCGTGCGCAGGAACTCGCGGGCATCCATGGCGAGGAAGCCGAGGCCCGACTGCGCGCCGATGGTCTCGGCGACGACGAGCGCGAGCCAAGCGGTCGCTAGCGCATAGCGGACGCCGGTGAGGATCGAGGGCAGGGCGCCGGGCAGGATGATGCGGCGGATCAGCTGCAGCGTCGACAGCGCCTGGACCCGGCCGAGTTCGAGCAGCTTCGGATCCACCTGGCGAATGCCGAGCGTGGTGTTGATGTAGATCGGGAAGGTCACGCCGAGTGCAACCAGAAACACCTTCTCGGCCTCGCCGACGCCGAGCCAGACGATCACCAGCGGCAGCATGGCGAGGAACGGGATCGCGCGGATCATCTGGACGCTGCGGTCGATCAGCGCTTCGGCGATTCGCGAGAAGCCGACGAGAATGCCGAGCGCAAACCCGATGGCGCCGCCAATCGCAAAGCCAGCGGCTGCGCGCAGCAGGCTGACGCCGAGATCGTTCAGCAGGGTGCCCTGCGTCGTCAGCTTGAAGGCCGTGCGCATGATCTTGCTTGGCGCCGGCAGGACTTGCGGCGACAAATAGCCGCCCTGCGCCGCCGCTTCCCAGATCACGATGAGGAGGGCGGGCGCGAGCCAAGACAGGGCCTGCAGCGTCGCCGAGCTCAGCGCGCGACGCCTGTCCGCGCTGGGGCGCGCGGCGTCACGATTGGTCTGCGGCAGCTCGATCGTCCCGGCAGCTTGTTCGAGATTGCTCAAGAGTGCGTCGTCCTCGCGATGTCATGCCTCTGCCGATCGAGATCACTCGGCAGATCTGTAGATCGGATGCGCGCAGGCGGCCGTGTCACGCCGCCTCGTTGCACGCCGGCAAACTGTCCCACGAAACATGGCTGATCGAAATAGAGCCGTTTTCCAATTGTTGTCAGGCCTGGAGGTTTTCGATTTCCCGCGCGGGCCAAAAGCGGCAAGAACTTCTTTTCGAGATTTGTTAGTACGTGCTCTGGGGAGCGCGCTGCGTTGGGACGACGATGCGCGACGCTGATATCGGAAGGCTCGACATGACACATCCGCTTCGTTTCGGCATCTGGGCCTTGGTGCATGGCCCGCGCGCGGCGCATCAGGATCCGGAAGAGCCTTATGATGCCTCCTGGGAGCGCAACCGCGATCTCGTGCTGAAGGCCGAGGCGCTGGGGTATGATTCGACGCTGGTGGCCCAGCACACGATCAATCCGCACCAGGAGGATCTCGATCAGCTCGAGGCCTGGAGCGCAGCAGCGGCGCTCGCAGCGCTCACCAGCCGGATCGAGATCATCGCCGCGATCAAGCCGTATCTGTATCATCCCGTGGTGCTCGCCAAGATGGCGCTCGGCATCGAGAACATCAGCCGCGGGCGTTTCGCCATCAATCTCGTGAATGCCTGGAACAAGCCCGAATTGGAGCGCGCCGGCATCGGCTTCGCCGAGCATGACGAGCGCTACGCCTATGGACGAGAATGGATCTCGGTGGTGTCGCGGCTGCTGCAGGGCGAGCGCCTCACGCACAAGGGCCGCTATTTCGACGTGCAGGACTACGCGCTGCGGCCGAAGGATCTCTACCAGGTCCGGCCGCGGATCTATGTCGGCGGCGAATCCGAGCCGGCGCGGTCGTTGGTCGCCGGTCACGGTGACGTCTGGTTCATCAACGGCCAGCCGCTCGCCGACGTCTCCGGCCTGATCCGCGACGTTGCGGCGCGGCCGAGAGGTGCGGCGCCGCCGCTTCGCTTTGGCCTATCGGCCTTCGTGATCGCACGTCCGACCGCGGCGGAGGCGGAAGCTGCGCATCAGCGGCTGCTGCTTCTCGCCGAGAAGGACGCGCCGATGAAGGCGATCCAGAAGCAGAACACCGACCCCAAGGTGGTGATGATGCAGACCATGCAAAAGAGCGCGCGCGTCGGCAGCAATGGCGGTACGGCCGCCGGGCTGGTCGGCAGCTATGAGGAGGTCGCCGACCGCGTCATCGACTTCCACGCCGCCGGCATCGAGCTGTTCATGCTGCAGTTCCAGCCGTTCGAGGCCGAGATGAAGCACTTCGCGGACGAGATCATTCCGCGCGTGCGGCAGCGACAGCGCGATCTTGGTCTCGCGACGGCCGATTCCGGCCGACGTGCGGGGTGATCTCGCCTGCGAAGCGCGCGGAAGAACTGATTGCTTTGTGAAGTTCGTTGCGCGGGGAGATATTCGCTCACCGTCGCGCCACATTCGAAAATCCATTTCATTGACGATGTGGACGGGCGAACGCATCATCCATTCATCATTGGGGCGCTGACGACAGCGCACGGTCAACGAGACATCGAGGCATTCCGCGGATGGAGTGCGGGCGCCATGCGCCTGCGCATAGGCGGAGCGTTGTCGGCAGGAGAGGGTGATGGATAACACGGAGACGACAAGCGCTTTGAGCCGGCGTCGGCTGCTGCAGGCAGGCGCCGGAGCCGCGTTGGTGGCGCCGTTCGGCGGCCTTGCCGCGCAGGCTCTGTCCTTGCGAGCCGCGCCGGAGATCGACTTTCAGCAGTTTCCGATCTGCCGGACGGCGGCTGAAGTGCCAGCTCTCACCGGCGCGCCGCGCAAGCTGAAACTGTCGTGGAATGCCGGCGCGGTGTGCCTGACGCCGGTTCCGGTGGCGATCGACCAGGGCCTCTTCAAGAAGTACAATCTCGATGTCGAGCTGATCAACTACTCGGGCTCGACCGATCAGCTGCTGGAAGCCATCGCGACCGGCAAGAGCGATGCGGGCCTCGGCATGGCGCTGCGTTGGCTGAAACCGCTGGAGCAGGGGTTCGACGTGAAGATCGCCGCCGGCACCCATGGCGGCTGCATGCGGGTGCTGGCGCGCAGCGATTCCGGCATCACCAAGCTGGCGGACCTCAAGGGCAAGACGGTCGCCGTCGGCGATCTCGGTGGTCCCGACAAGAACTTCTTCTCGATCCAGCTCGCGCGGCTCGGCATCGATCCGGTGAAGGATGTCGATTGGCGCGTCTATCCAGGCGCCGTCGTCAACGTCGCCGCCGACAAGGGCGAGACGCAGGCGTTCCTGGCGTCCGATCCGCTCGCTTATCTCTGGCTGAAGGACCCGGCCTACAAGGAGGTCGCCTCCAATCTCGACGGCGAGTATCAGAACCGCGTCTGCTGCATCCTCGGCCTGCGTGGCAGCCTCGTGCGAGAGGAGCCGCAGGTTGGCCGCGCTATCACGCAAGCGCTGCTCGATGCCGCGATGTTCACGGCGCAGAACCCGGTCGAGGCGGCGAAGTCGTTCCAGCCTTACGCGCCGAAGCAGGCGACGCTCGCCGATCTCGAAGGCATGGTGCGCTATCACACCCATCATCATCATCCGCATGGTGCTCCGCTGAAGCAGGAGCTGAAGGCCTATGCCGACGACCTGAAGGTCGTCTCCGTCTTCAAGCCCAGCACCGACACCAGCAAATTCGCCGAGCGGATCTATGTCGACATTTTCTCTGTCTGACGTCGCCGCCGGCGAGCTCGCGCGGAGCAGCTTGCTTGCCGACAAGCTCCGCGAGGTGGCGCCCGGCATTGCCGCGGCGCTCGCTTGGGCCGCCTTCGGCGCATCCTGCCTCGTCCGCGAGGACATCGGTGACTGGTCGCGCACGACCGATCTCGCGGGCGCCGGATTTGTCATCGCGGCAATCCTATTGTTGGCCAGTCTTGCCGCGCACCTGCTCGGACGTGCGGGTGTCGGCGTGCGCAAGCGAAGTCCCTGGTTCATCGCGCTCGGCGTGTTCCTGACGCTGTGGGAGCTTGGCACCGCGAAATACGCCTGGCTGCCGCTGCCGTTCTTTCCGCCGCCGCAGGCCATCATCGAGGTCTACACCGACGATCTGCCGAAGCTGCTCGACAGCGTCTTCGCGTCGATCAAGCTGCAGCTCGGCGGCTACCTCATCGGTGCCACCATCGGCTTCGTCACGGGTGTCTCGATCGGCTGGTCGACGCGGATCGGCTACTGGGTGCATCCGGTGCTGCGCTTCATCGGACCGCTGCCGGCCACGGCATGGCTGCCGATCGCCTTCTTCAGCTTCCCGACCAGCTGGAGCGCGTCGACGTTCCTGATCGCACTCGCCACCGGCTTCCCCGTAACAGTGCTGACATGGTCCGGCGTCGCCAGCGTGCCAACCGCGTACTACGACGTCGCGCGGACGCTCGGCGCCAAGCCGTCGTTCCTGGTGCTGAAGGTCGCAGTCCCTGCGGCGCTGCCGCATGTGTTCGTCGGCCTGTTCATGGGCCTCGGGGCCTCCTTTGCGGTGCTGGTCGTCGCGGAGATGATCGGCGTCAAGGCCGGTCTCGGCTGGTACCTGCAATGGGCGCAGGGCTGGGCGGCGTACGCCAACATGTATGCAGCGCTGCTGGTGATGTCGCTGCTCTGCTCTGGCGCGATCACGCTGCTGTTCAAGACCCGTGACCGCGTGCTGGTCTGGCAGAAGGGTGTCGTGAAATGGTAGCCGTTGCGGAAGCTCGACGGGCGGCGTTCCCGGGTGCCGCGATCGACATCGCCCATGTCGACCATGCCTTCGACATCGACGGCGCCGAGCTGAAGGTGCTCGACGATGTCAGCCTGATCGTCGAGCCCGGCGAGTTCGTCGCGTTGCTCGGGCCCTCGGGCTGCGGCAAGTCGACCTTGTTGCGTCTCATCGCCGGCCTCGACAAGCCGCGCAGCGGCGTGCTGCGCGAGGACGAGATCAGCATCAGGGGACCGCATCCCTCGCGCGTCGTCGTGTTCCAGGACCCGACGCTGTTTCCATGGCGCACGGTGCGGGACAACGTTGCGCTGGGACTGGAGGCGCAGGGCATCCTCAAGAAGCAGCGCCATCGTGTCGATGCGGCGCTCGACCTGGTCGGGCTGTCCGACTTCCGCAACGCCTTTCCGCATCAGCTCTCCGGCGGCATGGCGCAGCGCGTCGCGCTGGCGCGGGCGCTGGTCAACGATCCCAAGGTGCTGGTGCTGGACGAGCCGCTCGGCAAGCTCGATTCGCTAACCCGCATCGCGATGCAGGCGGAGCTCGTGGCGCTGTGGCAGCGCAAGGGTTTCACGACGCTGCTGGTCACCCACGACGTCGAGGAGGCGCTGGTGCTCGCCAATCGCGTCATCGTGCTCAGCGACCGCCCCGCGCGCATCAAGGCCGACATCGTCGTGGACAGACCCTATCCGCGGCATCGCGGTGATCCGCATCTTGCCGATCTGCGCCGGCAGATCCTTGGGCTCCTCGGCTTGGAGGCAACATGGTAGCCGCCATCGAAAGCATCGCGCCGCGCCCGGCCGGTGCAGTGGACGACGAAGAGCTGATCGCACGAGCCCTGCGGTTCGTGCCTGTCTTCGCCGAGCGTGCGCCGGCGCATGACCGTGACCGCAGCTTCCCGTTTCAGAATTTTCAAGACCTGTTCGACGCGGGCCTGCTGTCGCTGACCGTGCCGACCGCGCTTGGCGGGCATGGCGCCGGCGCACGTCTCACCGCGCGCGTGCTCGGGATCATTGCCGAAGCCGATCCGTCGACGGCGCTGGTGCTGGCGATGCACTACATCCAGCACTTGGTGATGGCGCGGCACCAGGAGTATCCGCCGCGGCTTGCGCGCAAGCTCGCGCGGGAGTCGGTCGAGCGCGGCGCGCTGATCAACACGTTCCGCGTCGAACCCGCGCTGGGCTCGCCGTCGCGCGGCGGCCTGCCGGAAACGATTGCGCGGCGCACCGACACCGGCTGGCGGCTGAGCGGCCGCAAGATCTACTCGACGGGTGCGCCGATCCTGAGCTGGTACTCGGTGTGGGCCAAGACCGACGAGGCCGATCCCCGGCTTGGACTCTTCCTGGTCCAGGCCGGACTGCCCGGCATCAGCATTCTGGAGACCTGGGATCATCTCGGCCTGCGCGCGAGCGGCAGCCATGACGTCGTGTTCGATGACGTCGTGATCCCGCTGGACCATGAGATCGAGCTGCGCAAGCCGGAGGGCTGGCGGGTGCAGAACCCGACGCAGGCGCTGGTTCACGCCGCTTTCGTCGGCGCGATCTATGACGGCGTCGCGCGCGCCGCACGCAACTGGATCGTCGACTTCCTGAGGACGCGGACGCCGTCGAGCCTCGGTGCACCGCTCGCGACCTTGCCCCGGGCGCAGGAGGTGCTCGGCGCGATCGAGGCGCGGCTACAGGTCAATGCGCGGCTGATCGATAGCGTGGCGCGCGATTTCGACGAGGGCAGGGTCGTCAGCCCGGTCGAAGGCAACGTCATCAAGCTGACCGTCACCAACAATGCGGTGGCGGCCGTCGAGGACGCGCTGTCGCTGTCGAGCAATCACGGCCTCAGCCGCGCCAACCCGCTCGAGCGGCACTATCGCGACGTGCTGTGCGGCCGCGTGCATACCCCGCAGGACGACGCCACGCGGATCGCCGCCGGCCGTCTGGCGCTTGGACTCTGAGAACCTGAGGAGAGAGGACACATGTCCGAGATCGAATTCATCGGCTTCATTTCCAACAACAACTCGTCCGAGACCATCGTCCGCAAGGGACCGGTGCTCGACCCCGTCCACATCGAGACGGTGGCGAAGGCGCATGAGAATGCCGGCTTCGACCGCGCGCTGCTCGCGTTCCACTCGACCTCGCCGGACAGCCTGCAGGTCGCCCAGCATGTGCTCGGCGTCACCTCGAGGCTCAACGTGCTGATCGCGCAGCGACCGGGGTTCACGTCACCGACCCTGCTGGCGCGGCAGTTCGCGGTGCTCGACCAGTTCTCGCGAGGCCGCGTTGCGCTGCATGTGATCACCGGCGGCAATTCAACCGAGTTGCGACAGGACGGCAACACGCTCGACGACAAGGAGGCGCGCTATGCGCGGACAGCTGAGTTCCTCGACATCGTCCGCGCCGAGTGGACCAGCGAGAAGCCGTTCAGCTATGCCGGCAAGCACTATCAGGTCGAGAATGCATTCGCGCAGGTGAAGCCGTATCGGAAAGAGGGCATCCGGATCTATTTCGGCGGCGCCTCCGATGCCGCGATCGATGTTGCGGGCCGTCACGCCGACACCTATGCGCTGTGGGGCGAGTCCTATGCGCAGGTGCGTGAGCAGGTCGCCCGCGTCAGCGCGGCCGCCGCCAGGCACGGCCGGCCGGCGCCGCGCTTCTCGCTGTCGGTTCGGCCGATCCTCGCCGAGACCGAGGAGAAGGCCTGGGCCAAGGCGCAGGAGATTTTGGAGCGCGCCACCGCGCTGCAGGATCAGACCGGCTACCGCAAGCCGGCCGACGGACATGCCACGGATGGCGCCAAGCGGCTGCTGGCGATCGCCGAGCAGGGCAAGCGGGTCGACAAGCGGCTGTGGACCGAGATTGCCAAGCTTACCGGCGCCAACAGCAACACCACCGCGCTGGTCGGCACGCCGGAGCAGGTCGCCGACGTATTCGGCGATTACTACGATCTCGGCATCAGCCATTTCCTGATCCGTGGCTTCGATCCGCTGATCGATGCCATCGAGTACGGCCGCGAGCTGATCCCCGCGACGCGCGAGCTGATCGCGCGGCGGCAGGGCGCGAAGGGAGTGGCCGCGGAATGAAGCGCGTTCTGCTTGCCGCGGGTGTTCTGCTCGCGTTCACGGCTTCCGCCTTCGCGCAGGCGACCCTGCGCGTCGGCGACCAGAAGGGTAATGCGCGCGCCGTCATGGAGGCAGCGGGCGTGCTCAAGGACGTGCCCTACAGCATCGAGTGGAAGGAGTTCGTCGCCGCTGCGCCCTTGCTGGAAGCGCTGAGCGCGGGCGCCATCGAGACCGGGCTCGTCGGCGACGCGCCCTTTACCTTCGCTGCCGCCTCGGGCGTGCCGGTCAAGGCGATCGCCGCCATTCGCCAGACCCAGGAGGGTCTTGCGATGCTTGTGCCCGAAAGCTCGGCCATCAAGAGCTTCGACGACCTCAAGGGCAAGAAGATCGCAACCGGCCGCGGCTCGATCGGACATCAACTGGTGCTGGCGGCACTGGAGTCACGCGGCTGGACCACCAGCGACATCCAGCTCGTGTTCCTGCCGCCCTCCGATGCCAAGGTCGCCTATACGCAGGGCTCGGTCGATGCGTGGTCGACCTGGGAGCCGTATGTGAGCCAGGAGGAGGTGCTGTTCAAGTCGCGCCGCATCATCACCGGCGAAGGACTGACGCCCGGCCTGAGCTTCCAGGTCGCGACCCCCACCGCCATCAGGGACAAGCGCGCGGCGCTCGAGGACTTCGTCCAACGGCTTGCGGCGGCGCGTGCGTGGTCGCTCGGCAATGTCGAGAGCTATGCCGAGACCTGGGGCCGGCTGATGAACATTCCGTCCTCCGTACCACTGAACTGGCTCAAGCGTGCGAAGGTGCGCATCGTGCCGGTCGACGATGCCGTCGTCGCCGACGAGCAGAAGACGATCGACCTCTACAGGCGCACCGGCCTGATCAAGGAGCGGCTCGACGCGGCCGGCATCCTCGACCGTTCGTTCACTGCGGCGATCGCGAAGGGGGCGGGGCTTTGAGCTGTCAGCGCGTCACGTGATCTCACCGAACACACGTGACTCTCGGCGGCGTCGGCCGCTGAAAACCATAGCACCCTTCAGCGGTGATCCCACCGTCAGCCTCCACGCTATCAGGCTGACCTTCCCGTAACCGTCCCGGCCCGCGCCGGTGAACTTGGTGCCACACCAGCTACGCCACGTCACGCGGCACGATCGCGGCGCCTCCGCGAACCCGGGAGAAAAGGAGCCCGCTCCGATCCTCGATAGGTAGAGTGCCAAGACGCCTTAACTTGGCTCCCCGCCGTCAAGCGCTGCGCAGACGGCTAGGTCGGCATTGTCGACGGCAAGCGACCCATTCAGTGACTTGGAGCCTGTTGCTGCGCTTCTTGAACGCCCAGTGCGCTAATGCCTTGGGCTGGCGAACAGAGTCGCTTCCAGTCCGATGTGGTCCGAGAGGTAGTCTTGCGGGCCGGGGGTGACGATCCAGCGGATGCGTGACTTGAAAGCGCGCCGGCGCACACGCGAGACGTCGAGATTGAAGCCGTGAACCGCAGTCGCACGTTCGATGAACAGGTAGTCGATCCTGGATCCGGTCGGATTCGCATCGTCCGGCTGCATTTCGTCGCAGTAGTAATCGACATTGTCCGACATCGTCGGCGTGGCAATGGCCGGATCATAGGCTTGCCGATATGCGTCGCTGGCGCGATAGACCTTACAGTTGGTATTGAAGTCGTTGTAGATCGGCTCGTCGCCGTCGCCGTGACGGTCGGTCAAGCCATCGCTTTTCACCGTATCAAACGGTACGGTCCGCAGGTCATAAAAGCCGGCCTGCCCCATCGCCGCGACCAGGTTGTGGTACTCGTCGGTGTCCGCGCCGATGTTGAGATCTCCGGCGACAATGGCCACGTTGGGTGGAAGGTGCGTCGCCTTGATAAATGCAATCAACTCGTCAATCTGCCTGCGTCTGACGTCGATCTTCTCCGCGTCGGTTGGGCCAGGCGGCAGAAGGCCGCCATCGCCGGCATAAAGATGCGTCGAATATAGCTCGATCGCACCGAAGCCAACCGGGATACGCGTGAGTTGCACCCCTTTGTTCGCCCATTTGTCGGAATCGAACATGTAGCCCATCTCGCATCCGCCGGGCATGACTCGCGACACGCCGTCCGCCGCATAGACATGCCCGCCCCCATTTTCAATTGTCCGCGTTGGGCTGAGTACGAGGATCCCACTCTGCAGCTGCTTGTAGGCAAGGGAGCCGGCCGGTCCGTCTAAATGCTGCGCGTTGCCATGTGCCAGGATCGTATCCCTCGTATCCTGGTCCCAAGCCTCGATCAGCGATACGACGTCGTAAGCGAACACCCTTCGGCCGATTTCGTCGGCGCGCTCCGGGATAACCGGCTCTTCCTTGGCAGTTACTTCGAACACGCCAAGCACCGGCGCGACCAGCTGCATCAGCGCCTCAAATACGACCTCCTCCGGGATCGAGAAGAGGCTTATCAGCCAGTCGAGGTCGGAACTGAGATGTTCGATGATGTATCCGCCGAGCGAGAGGCTGTCGCCCACCAGCTTGCAAGTGCCGTTCAGCGGGTTGGCGGGCACGCCGCAGATTTCCACGATCGGCGGGAAGATGCGATCGCAGACATCTCCGACATCGGCCCCAATCATCTCCAGCGTCTTGCCGATGAAGTCAGCCGACGATACCCCAAGACAAGCCACGAAGTGGCCCACCCCTCCTGCAGCGGCGACGAGCTCCTTGACTCCGACCTTCGCGCGCAGGCACCAGATGTTGTAGTGCAAGAATGAAATTCGTGTTGTGGAGGGGCCCGACAGGCGCCAAGCTGCGTCGGCAAACGAAGCCGTCGGCAGGGTCATTCCCGGTGCCGCTCCCGGGTAGCGCAGCCTGGACAAGAGGCTGTGCATCGATTGCGGCGGGTAAAGTGCGTCGGCCTGCTGCGCGAGTTGATTGAACGACGTGGTGGGCATGCGCGCATCCTCCTGACTGGTGAATCAGCTTGCCTGGAACCGGTAGGCGAGCGTTGGCCAGGACAGCCAGCGTTCCGGCGCCCGTCTGACTTCCTGTTCGATCTTCTGGTTCACCCAGGCAGCGAGATCCTCCGGCTGCTTGCCGGGGGTGGGCAGTGTCGCCACCACTTCCACACGGTTGTCCCTAGGCGCTATCAGCGCCAGCGTGTAGCCGTTGCCGATCGCAAGCCTCAGAATGGCGGCCGGGGTCTTGGCGGGGCGCCCGAAGAATGGGCTACGGACGAACTCGGTGCCCGGATGAATGTTGTCCATCATCGCGAACACGTTGCGGCCTTCGCGCATGTACGCGGCGAGCGCCGACGCACCGCCTTCGGCCCGAAAGTTCAGTGTGGTGCCTGCGTCCTTTAGCTCGGAGAGCCAGGGAGCATCATTCGATACCAGAACGACCACATGCTTTTTTTCCGCAGTGCCGAGCAGGCTCGCAAGCTCCGGGAAGTACCATCCGACAATCAGCAACTTCTCCGATGCCGGCAGGTTCACATCGATCTGCCGTGTCTTCCATGCACTTAGATTGCCCATTGCCTCGAGCCAGGCCTGCTGATGAGCCGAGCTGAAATCGGCGCGGGCTCGAGGATGGGGGGCGGCGAGCAGCTTGCCTGCCCAGGCGAAGGCGTGGTCCGCGCAGGCCGGAACCGACCTCGCGACTGCGTCTACCTTCAGTCCGTGAATGCTGCTCAGGACGGTGTGCAGATCATTGGGCATTTCAAGACCCCGCCAGTTCGCATGTTCTGAGCGCGGCCTAGCGCGCGCCAAAACATCCTGTCTCGCAGCTAACGATCGCAGGCGCCAGCCGATCGACCGTTGACGTGAATCAAGCCGCGGCGGCCGAGTTGAAGATATTTGAAAGCACATCTTCAGCGTGAGGCAGCGAACATGACGAGCGACATCAAACTCACCGACACGTCGGTCATCCTAGAAGGATCAACGACTGTGCTGCAGAGCGGCAACGTCAGGGTTCCCGTCGACGCGCAGGGCTATCCCGGCATGCTCAGAATCGAGTTTGACGGCGCGGAGGCCCACGCGGGACGTCTCTTGCTAGCCCCGGCTTGGTTGGGGCGAGCGATAATGGCATGCAACGTCGAGACCGTGCAACTCCAGAGCCCGAAAGTGCCTCCGGCGGCGCGCGCGGCGCTCTCTCACTCCCAGGCTGACGAACTTGTTCTCAACGATGGCAAGCATTACGCCGGGGGCGTCTCGATTCACGGTGCAGCGAAACTCGAAGACGTGACCGTTAAAGGCGCCGCGCGGTTCGAGAAAACCGTTACCGCTCCAGACGGAATTGTCGCGGGTGGCGTTACGATCGCAGTCCCCGCACCGCCCGCATTGCAACCGGGTCTATCAGTTGCGAGCTCCCGCACCAGCATGGAGATCAGCTCGTCGACCATTCGTGTGACAACGAGCCATGTTGGGATGATGGGGCATCAACCCGCGCCGGACGTCCTTGACCTGGTCGCGGAGATCCGCAGCCTTCGCGACCGGGTGGCCGCGCTGGAGAAGAAAGCCGGGGTTCCCGTGCCGGCCTAGCCTCAAGAGCCTCCTCGCCTTGGTCGCGCTGTGACAAAGCCACATGCGATTCGTTCGTGTGATCCAACACCGTACTGTCTCGGATGATAGCAAGCGTCATTGAACGGCCGCTCCCGGTGCAGAGCTCGCCTCGGTAAGTAGGATGGGTTGAGCCGAAGGCGAGACCCATCAATCGGATGGTTGGTCAAGATGGGCTTCGCTGCTGCTCAACCCATCCTACGAATTGATCGCTATGGAAAACGCGCCTGATAGCTTGTCGTCATGAGCAATTGATGTGCCTCAAGCGGAGGTCGCAGCTCAAAGGATCGCAGGTCCCGAGCAAAATTCCGCCGGGTCTGACGGTAGTCTATTGATCTTGCATTCGGCCGTTCGTATCCGAGCTCCTGCATTGTTGGAAGCAGCACGGATAAGGTCAAGAGATGAGACCGGTGGTCTTCTATTCATGGCAGCCTTCCGTCGAGGGGAAATCGCGGCTTCATCAGCGATGCGCTCGAACGAGCTATTTGATCTGTCCCGCTGACCAAGGTCGATGCCTCACGGCTGCAAACCATCTCTTGGATTGTCCAGTCATTGGCCGTACGTTGGTGGGCGGTGACGGAATAATGCCCAAAGCAAACACCATGGAGAACAGTTGGTCTGATGGATGAAGACGACCCGAGCGATCAAATCTCCCGGATCGAGGCGCGGATCGAAGAGCTTGCCGAGATGGCCGAGCGGTGTCGAAAGATCATCCTGGCCTCGAGGGTCGTGATCTATGTCGGTGCAGGATTGCTGCTCGGCGCGGTGCTGGGCCTGCTGGGATCCAATGTGGTCGTCGCCCTCGGGGCGATTGCTGCGGTGCTGGGCGGCATCGTGTCGCTCGGATCGAACGTCAGCACATTGCGACAGACCATGGCGGCAATGGCCGCCGCCGAGACGTTTCGCGCCGACCTGATCGGCAGGATCGATCTTCGTCTGGTTGATGACGCGCGCCGAAGCGGATTGCAGCCTCGGTGACTCGCGCCGCCGGGTGTTGCACTCCGAGCGATCCGTTTGCGGGGGGCGGTGACGGTGCGCGAACTGACTACACCGGATCAACGCGACCTGTCGAGCAAAGCGGGTTCAGGTAGGCTGTATCGCCTTGTCGTGCGCAGCCCGAGCTGCTATATATAACGCGCAAGAGTGCTGATCTCGCCGAGTGGCTCGAGACGGTCATGCATCTGTACGGTGAGCGCATTCTGTCGTTCGACATGCGGGCAGCGCGGATCGCGGGCCGGTTGTCGGATCGGACGAGGGGGCCTGGACAGGCGCCGGGCTTCGCCGACATCATCATCGCAGCGACCGCGCGCCGGCATAAATTGACGATCCTGTCGCGCAACCTCGGACATTTCGAGCCGCTGGATGTCCCCGTGCTGGATCCATTTGCGGACTTGCCGTGAACGGCGCGGTCCGGGTTCTGATCGGCAAGTAGCGCGGATTCGGCCTCGCGCGATGCCAATCAGCTCAGCCAATCAGCTTAATTGACGTGAGAGGATGGTTTCGCCGGCGCCCGACCTATCCTACGATAGCAATGAAAAAGAAGACGCAGGGAGTAAACCATGCTCAAGGGGATCGATCCGCTGCTCAATGCCGACGTGCTCTATGCTGTCAGGGCGATGGGGCATGGCGACCGTCTCGTGATCTGCGACAGCAATTTTCCGGCCGATGCGATCGCGCGGCGGACCGTGTTCGGCGAGCTCTTGCGCATCGACAATGTCAGCGCGGCCCGGGCCGTCCGGGCGGTGCTGTCGGTGCTGCCGCTTGACACCTTCGTCGACGATGCCGCGGTCAGGATGGAGGTCGTCGGCGAGCCCGAGGTGGTGCCGCCGGTGCAGCAGGAGGTTCAGGCTGTGATCGACCGCGCCGAAGGCAGGTCCTGGCCGCTGGTCGGCGTCGAGCGGCACGCGTTCTATGAAAAAGCCAAGACCGCCTATTGCGTGATCGCGACCGGCGAGCGCCGGTTCTACGGTTGCTTCCTGTTCAGCAAGGGCGTGATCGCGCCGGACGCGCAGTGAGCATACTCCTGGCCGCGCTCACATGGGTGATGCGCGTCGTGTTCTCGTCGCGTCGCCAGGGCGAGCGCCCGCCGATGCCTAACGGTCGTCGGCGGGAGCGGCCCCGGGGAGAGGCCGGCCCCGCATGTCGCTACGCTCGTGGCGGGCTACGGACCGGCCACGGAGGCGGGAGCTGTTGGCTTGCGGTAGCAAATGGTGGCAATTTATGCTCCCCGGTCTTGGAGCATCCGATGGCATCTGTCGAAAAACTCAGCGTTGCGCTGACGAGCGAGCAGGTCTCAGCCCTCAAGACAGCGGTCGAGTCGGGCGAATATGCCACCACCAGCGAGATCGTCCGCGAGGCGGTGCGCGACTGGCAGCTGAAGCGTGAGCTGTGCCGGGAGGACGTCAGGCGCCTGCGGCAGGCCTGGGGCGAAGGCATCGCCAGCGGATCTGCTGCCAAGGTCGATATGAAGCAGCTGCGCACGGACGCCCGCGACGGCTGAAGGGAGCGAAGCAAGCCTCCCACAATGCCGATTGAGCTGGTCTGGTCCAACCAGGCCTGGTCCGATCTGCTCGACATCTACCTGCTGATCGGGGTCGATCAGCCAGCCGCCGCTGAGCGTCATCTCGACCGAATCGAAGCGAAATTCGAACTGCTGAGATCGCAACCGCGGATGGGCGCCCGCCGTTCCGATCCGCCCGTCCATGCGTATGCTGGTCGAGGCGCCTTACCTGCTGCTTTACCGAACCGTCCCCGACACGGACGAAGGTCCGGTTGACTCCGTTGAAATCATCCGCGTCATCGACGGCGACGACGTCCGACCGACGGCAAATCCGCCCTCATGGCTTTGCGGGTTCGAGTCCTGCATCACCCATCATCCGGCCGCGGCCGGCCCCATGACGTCTGGGCGATGGGCCAAACATAGCCGCCGCCTGAAGGCTCAGCCAGCGCTGTGGTGTCGGCTTTTCGATCGATGTTGATATGGCCGTAGAAGGGCACTGGCGAGTATCGAGCAGATATTGACGGTCTGCGCGCCATCGCAGTCGCCGTCGTCGTCTTGCTTCATCTCAGGGTGAGTGGCTTCAGTGGCGCGGCGTTGCCGCCTCTATTTGCTCTCGGATGGCGTCCGGCTGTAGACCGTCTTGGCCGGATAGGTCGAGTTCGTGATCGTCAGCGTACTACCATCGAGATTATAGATGCTGGCGCCGTCGCGCGCCTTGTTCTTGACGAATGCCGACTTGCTGACGCCGACGACTGTCGCTTCCAATTGCGAGGCCCGGCTGATCTCATAGATGGCGCCGCCCTGATGGCGCGCGCTATTGGCCGTAAACCGGGCTTGCTCATAGCTCACATGCGAGCCGTAATCCTCGTAGGTTGCGCCGCCATCCTGCGATGCCCGATTGCCGGTGAACGAGCACTTCTGACATGTGACGACGACGCCCTCGCGGTTGACGTTGGCGCCGCCATAGACGGCCCGATTGCCTTCAAAGACGGTATCGGAGACCGTGAGATTGGCCTTGCCGTAGGCATAAATCGCTCCGCCTTCGAGTGCTTCGTTGCGCTCGAAGCGGCAATTGTGCAGCGTCATCTTGAATCCGATCGCGGCCTCGCGCGGCAGAAATTTCTTGCCGGCATGATAGGCAAGCAACCCGCCGCCCTTGCCGTTGTAAGTCCGGCCGACCGCGCGACCGTCACGCAGCATCAATCCGTCGAGCAGCGCGTCATCGGCGCCATAGAGGACGTGCGCATATCGATAGCCGCCTTTGGCGGCCCTCGCGCTCAGAATTGTCCGCGCGCCGGCGGCGCGACGCTGCTCTAAGGCAGTTTCAGTGCCGGCAAACCCGCCGTACAGCTTCACGCCGTCGTAGAGAATGAAGGCCGCGATACGGCCGTCCTTCTTGGCAGGCCTGTACGTGCCGGCCTTGATCCAAACCGCCGCCTTCGAGGCCGAGGCGAGGTCGATGGCCGCCTGTAAGTCGGAGAACCCGGTTGCCCAGGAAAGTCCGTCCTGTGCCTTGGCCGGGTTGTCCGGAACGACATAGATGACCGGCGCGGATACGGCCTTGGCGCTGACCGCTGGCCGGATGTACTCGCCCTGATATTCGACCGCGCCGCTGTTCTTCACGTAAATCTGGACGAGTTTCTCGACCAAGCCGTTCTTCAGCAGGAGCGCACCGTCCAAGCCGGGCTGATAACCGCGCGCATAAGCGGGCGCGGATTTAAGGGCAACGGGTTCCAACTCCCCCTTGAGGTTGCTGATGGGGATGAAGTCGGCCAGCGGCAGCGTGCTTCCCGCAGGAGCGAGCGAGCCGACCTCCGACACAATGTCCTCATGCCAATTATAGACCTTACCGACAACGCTGCGGATGAGGATCGGATTGCTGTTCGCACCTGTCCCCTGATAAAGGTCCGGGCCCAACGCGCTGCTGGCCTTGTTGCCCACGATTGTCACGTTGACGAGCAGTGGTGCCGAGCCGCCGTCGTTGCCGACGCCGCCGGCGCTCACGGCCGAGTTGCCTGTGAACAGCGTGTTGAAGACAAGCGGCGACGCGGCAAAGTCGTTGTAAAGGCCACCGCCTTTGTCGTTGCTGCGGTTGCCGATGAAGCGGCAGTTGATGAAGCGCGGCATAGCGCCGAGATCGTTGCTTACGCCGCCGCCGCGCAGCTCGGCTACATTGTCGATGAAATCGACATTGATGAAGGCGGCCTGGTCCGCACCCGCCTTGTGCACATTGTAAACGGCGCCGCCCTTGGGCGAGTAGTTGTTCTTGAAGACGACGTTGCGCACAATGGGGCTGGTCATGAAGTTTCTCATGCCGCCGCCAACGACCATGTCGTTCTTGAGAATGTCGGCCGGCACGAGATGCATGCGGGGCTTGTCCGTCCCGTAAGAATCCGAGACCGTGAAGCCATCCAGAATGGCTCGGTTAGCGCCCATAATAATGGTCTTTGTGTTTTTCGTCTTGTCGCCCTTGCCGATATTGCCGCTGAGTATGGTTACATTCCTTCGAAAATCCCTTTGCTGCCGCGCCGTTTCGTTGCCTGAGAAGCCCCCATAGACGGCGATGTCCTCCTTGAGGACAAATGACTTGGTCTGATCGGTCGCATCGGGATAATACGTGCCACGCGCCACCCAGATTTCGTCGTTCTTAGAGGCCGCTGATAGTGCATCCTGCAGGGATTGGAACGGGGCATTCCAGGCGTGCCCGTCCCCCGCACTCTTACTTGCCTGATTCACGTACCAAGTTTTTCCGGAATCGGCTTGCGAGACGCCCGAAGCTAAGGTGACGATTGCAGCCGCAAAAAGTGCCGTGAAAAGGTGCTTCATCTTCATTCCTAATCGGGAATTGATCCGCGGCGCGTCGGCTGGCTCCGTAGGCGTTCCAGCGAGCAGGGGGTCTCTATCGAGCAGAGCGCAGTTCTAATGTACAGCATGCTCTCGACGTCAATCGTTTGTGTTGATCTGAGTCAATCCGGCGCGAGTTCGGGGCCTTCGCTGCGATTTGGCTCTTTCTGACCTCTATGGGTTGGCTCGCCAGCCTGCGTTGCCATCAGCAGCGAACGGTTCTCGTTGTGGTGAATATGAAGCGGTACGCTGTCGCCAAATATCCGCGGTAAGGCATCTCAAAAATGCCGAGAACATCGCCGGACTGTTAGCAGGTCCGCTTACGCAAATGATGGTCAAAGCCACGATGTGCCTTTCCTCCGCTCGACTCAGGGTAGATCGTAGCAGAAATGCGGCGCGGCGAGATTGCGGGTGACAGTGCACTAAATCGTGCTGCGCCATCCGATGAAGTTGTTTCGTTCGATGGCCGATATTCGTGGTCTGTTCGATGAAGGATGACCAGCTCGCTCTCGGTGCGTTCGCGCCAGCGATTGCGGGATTGCGCTGACGGTGCACTTGACTATCTCGCTGACCAAGGTCGATGCCTCACGGCTGCAAACCATCTCTCGGATTGTCCAGTCATTGGCCGTACGTTGGCTGGCGGAGAGGGAATAGTGCTCAAAGCAAACACCATGGAGAACAGCTGGTCTGATGAACGAGGACGACCTGAGCGATCAAATCTCCCGGATCGAGGCGCAGATCGAGGAGCTTGCCGAGATGGCCGAGCGGTGTCGCAAGATCATCCTAGCCTCGAGGGTCGTGATCTATGTCGGCGCAGGATTGCTGCTCGGCGCGGTGCTGGGCCTGCTGGGATCCAATGCGGTCGTCGCCCTCGGGGCGATTGCCGCGGTGCTGGGCGGCATCGTGTCGCTCGGATCGAACGTCAGCACACTGCGACAGACCATGGCGGCAATGGCCGCCGCCGAGACGTTTCGCGCCGACCTGATCGGCAGGATCGATCTTCGCCTGGTGGGTGACGCGCGCTGAAGCGGATGGCAGCTTCGGTCGCTCGCGCCGCTGGGTGTCGCCCTTCGAGCGATCCGTTTGCGGGGGGTGACAGCGCGCGAAACTGACTTCGCCGGCTCAACGCGACGAGGCTCAACGGGCTTCGGGGAAGCGACGCCGGGGAGAGACCTGTCCCGCATGTCGCTGCGCTCATGGCGGGCTACGGGACTGGTCACGGAGGCAGAGAAGGGAGTCCAGCGCCGGGCGAGCGCCGCGAGACCTCGCCCGGTGCCACGCCGCGGTTTCAATCAGAAGCGGCTCAGCGGCAATTCCAGGTCGTTCCTTGCGCGCAAACCGCGTTCGGGCTGTCACCACCATAGATCTGATAGGGGTATTCGCCTTTGCGGTAATAGCCATAGGCGTGGGGGTTCACTCCGTAGTAGGCGGGCGCCTCGTAATACGCCGGGCCGCCGTAGACCGGACCATCATAGTAATCATAGGCGTCGCGGCTCGCGGCGATCGCAAGACCGGTGCCGATGGCACCCGCCGCAAGCGCCGCGCCGACCGCAGCGCCGCCGCCGCCGTGCCAGCGCCCATTTCGCGCGTCGGCACTGGTCGGGGCCAGGGCGCCGATCGCGAGTGCAGTCAATGAAGCAATTGCGGCCGTGCGGCCGAGCAGAGCTGTTTTGGTCGACATATCAGGCCTCCAGTGAAGTGCGCCGTGATCGGCGGATGTCTCCGGTGTCCGGCTCTGCCAAGAACGGTTGACGAATGTCAGAGCCGAACAAGGCCGGCAAACGGATGATCGATTGCGGTTCTTGATCCGACCTCGCTCGAGGAGCTGGCGACAGTCCAAAGCGAATGTCAGGTCCACCACACTAGAACCGCTGCTGCGCTTCGGAGTTCCGGCCCCGCCCGAACTTCCATGCGATCGGACCGGTGCCGCTGGGCACGCGGAGGAGGGGAATGGCTCATGCTTTGCCGACCCGGCAGCCCGGAGCCAACTCATCACCGTGACGGTGCATTCCAACAACTGAATACGTTTGAAGGGCGTCGATGATGCTGGCCGCTATGACCCGATGAGCTCACGCCATCCCGAGTTGCACGACGGGCAATCTCTGCATGGCGCGCATGCGCCAACTGCCCGTCGAGCCAGTTTGTCGCGGACTCATCACTTGCCACGTCGGGCAAATCACCTCCACATTTCCGCGCATCCCGGCTCGCTGAAGAGGGACGTTTCGCGATCGTCACGAGCGTCG
>NZ_JAUHIU010000032.1:0-40958 GCF_032381555.1 Bradyrhizobium sp. SZCCHNPS1003 | reverse complement strand
CGTTCGCGCAAAACAAGGCACGATAGTCGTCGTGGCAACCCCACTGTCACAGAAATTATCGTGTCTCACTTAAGGGGTGCAGTCCAGCACTGTCACCGTAATTCCACGGTCACCGTAATCCACCTCTCGTCCGGGTTGATCAAGCCCAGATCGCTCGGCTGATCTCGCTAATTCTTGAAGACATCTCCTGTGACGAGGACCAGATCACATCGGAACTCGTCAGAGGTCTTGCCGCCTGCATCTTCAATCCGGTGGTAGCAGGTGTTGTTGCCGAACGGCCTGTTCTCAAATTTACCATTCTTGTCCTGCACGATCTCGGCTCGGATCTTCCCGCCCAGCATGTTGAACAGGACGTGTGCCTTATCGCCTTTGCAGGCAAGAATGATGGCGTCACCGCCGTCTTCCAGGCCCCCGGCGCTCACGGCTTCTTTCAGGCAGTCGTTGATGCTTGCGACGATCAGATCCTTCGATCCGACTTCAGCGGCGGCGGACACACTCGGCAGAGCGAGACAGATGAACATTATGAACTTCTTCATGACGACGGCTCTCCGGGCCGGATTGAACGATTGATCGCCTCACCCTAACCACTTGGGACGATGAGGAATGCCTGCTTTGACAGCCGAGAAACTGGGCGCAAGTCAGGCAGACAACGCAAGAGCTCGTCCAAATCTCGGCGTGCGACATCGGCCGAAGTCCCGTGCCCATTTTTTGGCGCGGCATTGGCAATTTCATTGAGAACCTGCACCCTGATCGCGCCACTGAACCGTTCCGACCGACATGGCCGAGAGGCTGAAGGCCCTGGAACGGGAGAACCGTGAGCTTCGGCAGGCCAATGAGATCCTACGCAAGGCAAGCGCCTATTTTGCGACGGCGGAGCTCGACCGCCGGTCCAAGCCATGATCGCCTTCATCGACGATCACCGTGGGACATATGGGGTCGAGCCGATCTGCAAGGTCTTGCCGATCGCCCCTTCGACCTACCACGCCCATGAGGCCAAGCGGCGCGATCCGACCAAGCTGTCGGCGCGCGCTAAGCAGGACGCCGGGCTGAAGATTGATCTGGTACGAAATCATCGACGGAGCACCAATCGTCTGATTGCGGCCTATCCGCGTTATTTTAGGCTGAAGTAGAGCCTATGCTGACGATACGTCTGGTCGTTCTGCTTTCTTTAGCGCGGAGCTATTCCCATTTTGTTTGAGTGCAGGTCTAGATTGGCGCCAGCTTTGATCAGGCCGCAGCCAACTTCAGTGAGGGCGCGAAATACTTGCGCTTCTCGAGACCCATGATCTCAAGGCTGCCTACGCCCTCACTCCTACCCGATCGTTCCCGGCGGCTTGCTCGTCACGTCATAAACCACCCGGTTCATGCCCTTCACCTCATTGATGATGCGCGTCGCGACGCTACCCAGAAACGTCATGTCGAACGGATAGAAGTCCACGGTCGTGCTATCGGTCGGGGTCGCTGCGCGTCGGCCAACGCAGTGGTCACACGTTCGGCTGCTGCTCAGCGCTCGATCAGTCTTCCCAAGTGACCCAAGACGTGCCAGGTTAGCATAAAACAACCAGGAGGACACACTCTATGCGCCTTGAGCCAGCACTCTCGCGTTCAATGCCCGCAACAGAACCACTGAACATCGGCGGCGACTGGAAAAATGAGCTCCGGTCAGAGATGCACCTAGATCAGAATGGGGCAACTCTCACGGGGCACTACAAGAGTTATAAGAACGACGCCGGCCAGATTGCGGCGGAAGGTCCCTTGGTCGGCTGGGTGAGCGGCAAGCTTGTGACCTTCTCCGTGAATTGGAACGGACTAGACTCGATCACGTCGTGGGTCGGGCAGCATATTGAAGACCAGGACGGGCCGCGGCTGGTGACACTATGGCAGATGACGAAAGCTGTTCCCGACGGCAGCGAATGGGAATCCATCAACGCCGGAGCCGACACATTCTGGCGGGTCTAACGACCCGCTGCCGCCCCCTACTCCCACTCGATTGTCTCGTGCTAGATTAAGGCGTTGATCTTGAAGGCTTTTGCGCAGGTATCGTTTCAGGGCGCCGATCGCGAGACCGACGATTTGGTTTGATCTTGATTCCACAGGAATATCTTGTGCGCTCATGCCGAGCGCCCGTTCGGCAACTATCGGCTGCTATTGCCTACACGGCAATGAGCAACTTCTAACCTTGGTGCCAGCAGCTCATGAATGAGAGCTGAGCGGGAACGACAATTCAACTCCGAAAGCAGCGCGTCGGCCAGGCGATATCAGGAAAAGGCTGCAGAGGCGCATGATGCTCAAGTCGCCTCATTACGGGGACGTGCAACCATATCATCTCGAGTTGCCCAAATACGAGCACTGTCCGCTACTCGAGCAGCCCCGAGTCGTTCGTCAATTGCAAACTTCCCAAGTTGATCCCGTGTTGCACGCGATATAGCAGCGAGCCGGCGGGGATCCGAAGCGGCGCGACTACGCCAGCGAGCCAGTTACGTGCGTTGGCCGGGCGGCGGGTGGGGAAGGCCACCCCACCCTGGACAACGACAACAGTCCTCCTAACCACTGCCGCGTCCCCACTTCAGGCAACAACCCGTGGCCGACTTTCACAAGCCGCGAAGTGTGACCAAGTCGTTCTCATGCCTCCAGGCTTCGAGAGGTCACATCGAGCCATGCCTGGAGCGAGCTCAAGAGCATGAGAGCCCTCAAACATTCCCGCCGGCGACATTCCTGCCCACGAGCCAGCCGAAGACCAGCGCCGGACCCAACGTGATTCCGGGCCCGGGATAGGCCCCTTCCATGATCGAGGCCATGTCGTTGCCACAGGCGAACAGGCCAGGAATGGATGAGCCATCCGCGCGCAACACCCGCCCGCGCGCATCGGTGACGAGGCCCGCAGACATGCCGAGATCGGCCGGATAAACCGCGACGGCATGGAAAGGCGGCTCCAGGATCGGCGCGACGCAGGGATTGGGATGCTGATCGGCGTCGCCGAGCGCACGCTGATAGATGTTGCCGCCGCGGCCGAAGGCGGGATCCTCGCCGCGCACCGCACCGGCGTTGAACTGGTAGACGGTTGCAGTCAGCGCCTGCGCCGGGACGCCGATCGTCTCCGCGAGCGCGTCCAGACTGTCGGCACGCTTGAGATAGCCGGCAGCGACATCACGCGCGACACTGCGCGTGAACGGCTTGATCTTGCCGAGGCCGTATCTCCACAGGAAGCGGCGATCGCAGATCAGCCAGGCAGGAACAGCCGTCGCGTGCCTGAGCTGCGCGCGCACGAACTCATGGTAGGACACCGCCTCGTTGACGAAGCGGCGGCCGGTGCCATCGACCGCGATCAGGCCGGGCTTGGCGCGGTCGGTGACCGTGTGCGGGAAGACGCCACGGCTGCCGTCGGCCCGTGTGAAGGTCGACGCCGGCACCCAGAACGCGCCCGCTTTCGTCGGCGCCGACAGGCACGCGCCCAGGGCCATGGCCAGCCGCGCACCGCGTGGTGCGGCGCCGGGGTCGACGGTGGCCGACAGCAGGCCGGCGGCCTCAGGCACATAGCAGCGGCGCAGCTCGGCATCATGCGACAGCCCGCCGGTCGCGAGCACCACGCCGCGCCTTGCGGTGATCCAGGAGCGGCCGGAGCGATCGATAATTTCGAGCCTCGAGACCCTGCCCTGCGCGTCGGCCTCAAGCTGCTGGACGGAGGTGCCGGTGCGTATCACGACGCCACGATCGAGTGCCGAGCGCAGTAACCGCGCCGCCAGCGCGTTGCCGAGATAAAGCGTCGTGCCGCGCCGCGCCGTGAGCCGCTGCAGGCCATAGCGCACGAGCAGCCTGGCCGCATGCAGGGTCGAGCGCAACGATCGGCCGGCACGGCGCAGATGCGGGATATCCTGGCGGCTGATCATCATGCCGCCGAACAGCATGAACTCCGGCAGCGGATCGCGCAGCAGCGCAAAGGCGTCGCCGAGGCCGCGCGCATCGAATGGCAGCGGCTCCAGCACCCTGCCTCCCGCGGTGGCACCGGGCAGGTCGGGATAATAATCCGGATAGGTCGGCACCGGCTGCAGCCGCAGCGCAGTGCGGACCTCGAGATCGCGCAAGGCTTCGTCGCCAAATGCAAGGAATGTCTCGAGCCGCGTGCGGTCCTGCCCCGGCACGGTCCGGTCCAAATACGTGCGCGCCGCCTCCAGCGTATCCGCCCGCCCCTCCGCGGCCGCCTTGTGATTGGCAGGAATCCAGACCATGCCGCCGGAGATGGCGGTGGTGCCGCCGACGAATTCGGCCTGCTCCAGCAGCAGCACCGAGCAGCCGTCAGCCGCGGCGATGGTTGCCGCCGTCATGCCGCCCGCGCCGGCTCCGACGACGACGACATCGAACGTCTCGCCGGCGTGCAGCGCCGCCGTCATGCTCACACCATGCCGCCATTGGGCTGCACGATCTGGCCCTGGATCCAGGAGGCCTCGCCGGAGGCCAGGAAGCGCACCACCTCCGCAATCTCGCCCGGCTTGCCGATGCGGTTGAACGGGCTCAACGCCGCCATGCGCTGCTTGGCCTCCTCGGTCTTGCCGGCATTGAAAAGATCGGTGTCGACGGGACCGGGCGCCACCGCATTGACGCGAACACCGCGCGCCGAGAGCTCCTTCGCCATCGACCGCACCAGGCTTTCGACCGCTGCCTTGGTCGCCGCATAGGGCCCGGTGCCCGGCACCGCGTGGCGGACCAGCGATGTCGTGATCGCGACGATGGCGCCGCCGTCGCGCACGCGCCGCGCTGCCTCCGCCAGCACGTTGAAGGCACCCAGGACGTTGACCTCCATCAGCAGCCGAAAGTCCTCCGGCCTGAAGCTCGCGAGCGGGCCTGCCGGCACGTTGATGCCGGCGTTGGCAATGACGGCCTGCGGCGCAGCACCGAGGTCGGCGGCAACTTGAGCGAAGACCTGCGCGACCGACGCGGCATCGCGAATGTCGACCTTGTATTGTCTGCCGGGCCCTCCGTCCGACGGGTGGTGGGTGGCGTAGGTCGAGGCCACCTGCCAGCCGGCGACGGCAAACGCCCGCGCGCAGGCGGCGCCGATGCCGCGGGAGCCGCCGAAGATGAGAACGATCGGAGAAGAAGTGGTCATTTTCGATTCCTTGATGGAGATGGTATCTTCGCCATCGCGGCCCGCGTCGCTTCGATCGTCGCCTCGATGCCTTTTTGCAGATCGTAGCGCGGCTGGTAGCCGAGCTCCGCTTTGGCGCGGCCGATATCGAGCGCGCCCTTGACGGCGCTCAGCACGCGGCCGCCATGATGATAGGGACCGGTGTCGCCGACCGTGATCCTCGCACCGGGAATGGCGCGATTGACGGCGTCGGCCGTGTCGCGCAGCGTCGGTGCCACACCGGTCGCAACATTATAGGCGTCGAAGCTGTGATGCGGCTTGTCGAGCGCGAGCAGCACGCCAGCCACGGTATCGTCGATATAAACCTGATCAACCGCGAGATTGCCGCCGTCCTCCTGATGGAATGGCTCGCCGCGCAATGCGGCTTCGATGAAGGTGCGGGGCATGCGCAGGCGCGGCAGATGCGGTCCGTAGACCCAGCAGGTCCGCACATTGATGCATTCGAGACCGTGATCGCGCGAATAGACGCGACCATAGTGCTCGGCTGCGAGCTTGGTCACGCCGTAGACGCTGGCCGGCTTCTGCGGGTGCTCCTCGTCGATCACGGCGGATTGGAAGTCGCCATAGGTCTCCTCGGTCGAGATCTGCACGACGCGCCTGACGCCGGAGAGCCGCATCGCCTCGAACAGGTTGATCGCGCCCTCGACATTGACCCGCAGCGCCTTCAACGGAATGTCAGCGGCCTGAACCACACCGACCACCGCAGCGGCATGAATGACTGCATCGGGACGGAATGTCTGGAACGCCCGCAGCACTTCATGCCATTCGCCGAGATCGATCGCAGCGTTGACGAGTAGCTGTTGTTGCGAGGCGAGTGCGGCCATGGCCGGCGAGACCACCAGGTCGATGGCGATGACGCGATCGCCGCGCGCGAGCAGCGCCTGCGCGATGGCCGTGCCGAGCCAGCCGCAGGCGCCGGTGACCAGAATGGTCTTGCTCGTGGTCATGCCCGGCCCCTCACCGCGGCGCCGGCTCCTCGTCGGTCGGCGGGCTGGTGATCACGAGGAACAGCAGCGGGTCGTTGCCGGTGCAGTGGAATTCGTGCACCACGCCCGGCGGAATGTAGGTGACGTCGTTGGCGCGGACCAGCCGGCGCTCGCCATCGAGGATCAGGATGCCCTCGCCCGACAGCACGTGATAGATCTGCTCCTGCACCTTGTGGGAATGGCTCTCGACATGCGCGCCGGGCTCGTAGGAGGAGATGCGATAGTCGAAGAAGCGGCTGCCTGTGGTATCCGGTGTCACGATCGCCTTGGACAGCGCCTGATTGTAGTGGCCTGGATACTGGGTCCAGAAGATCTCGGCGAGATTGCGCGTCACCGCCTTCTTCTCTGTCGCCGCATTCGCGTAGGCGTTCGGTCCGGGAACGACGATGGTCATGTCTCATCTCCTCAGGAAGGTTCAGATTTGGCCGGCCAGCAGATGCCGATGGTCACGAACTCGCAGCTGCTCATGACCCGTTTGCCGCGCGTTGCACTGCATCAGCGGTCTGAGTGATGCCAAGCAAACGCCCTTGCAGCTCGTGATCGGCCGCGAGCGCGGCAGCATCGCCGACATGGGCCACGCGCCCATTCACCAGCACATAGGCGCGGTCCGCCATCGCCAGCACGCTCTCGGCATGATGCTCCACGATGACGAGGCTCGCGCGCGACCTCAATTTGGACACGGCGTCGCGGACCTCCTGCACCACGGCGGGCGCCAAGCCCTCGAACGGCTCGTCGAGCAGAATCAACCGGCTCGGCACCATCAACGCGCGCGCAATCGCCACCATCTGCCGCTCGCCGCCGGAGAGATTTTCGGCACGCGCCTTGTGCAGGATGCGCAGCTTCGGGAACAGATCGAACACGTCGTCGAGCGACGCGCCGCCGGCGCGGCTCGCGAGCTTGAGATTCTCCTGCACGGTCAGGTTCGGAAACAGACGGCGTCCTTCCGGCACCAGCGAAATGCCGAGCCGGTTGATCTCGTCCGGCCGTAGCCGGTTGAGCTGCCTGCCGTCGAACGTGATGCGACCGCCGCTCGCCGGCACCGTGCCCGTGATGGCCCGCAGCGCGGTGGTCTTGCCGACGCCGTTGCGCCCTAGCAGCGCCACCACTTCGCCAGGCCGCACGGCCAGGTCGAGCCCGTCGAGCACGGTGCCACCGCCGTAGCCGGCGCGCACGCCCTCGAGCCTGAGCAGCGGCTCGGCGGCGGCGCTGCCGGGAAGCGGCGTCACATTGGTCGCTCGCGACGGAGCCGCCGCGACTTGGCCATGGGCTGTGCCGAGATAGGCCGTGACAACTTCGGGATGGGCCGCCACCTCCGCCGGCTCGCCGTCGGCGATCAGCCGCCCCTGATGCAAAACCGTGATGCGGTCGGACATGGCCAGCACGCGGTCGATGTCATGCTCGATCAACAGCACGGCGTGGGACTTCGCCAGCCGCATGATCAACTCGCCTACGATCTTGCGGTCCGACTCCGCCAGACCAGCCAGCGGCTCGTCGAGCAGAAGGAGCTTGGCATCGATCGCGAGCGACACCGCGATCTCCAAGAGCCGCTTCTCACCATGCGCCAGCGCGGAGCAAAGCTCGGCGGCTCGATCGGCGAGGCCTACGGCATCGAGCAGCGACCACACCTTCGCGTTTGCAGCCGCATCGTCATAGGCATCGCGCCAAAGACCCGTCCATTGCCGGTTGGCAGCCTGCACCGCGATACGCACGTTCTCGAACGCGGTGAGGTTGGGAAAGACGCTCAGGATCTGGAACGAGCGGGCGATGCCGAGCCGCGCGCGCTTGTACGGCGACAACTGATCGATGGGCATGCCCTCGAACAGGATGGTGCCGGCGTTGGCCCGGAGCACACCGGTCAGCAGATTGAACAACGTGGTCTTGCCGGCGCCGTTGGGGCCGATCAGGCTGTGCAGTCCGGTCCGGCTCATCTCGAAGGACACGTCGTTCTGGGTCACGATCGAGCCGAAATGCTTGGACAGGTTGCGGATCGCAAGAATTGGCACCTCTGAGGCCGTCGCCGCAGCCTGGCGTGCACGATCCGGCGCGTAAGGAACGATGTCGCGCGGCCGCGATGGAATGACATTGCGCGTCAGGGTCCAGCGGCTGCGGCCGGCGATGCGCTGGAAGATGCCGTGAATGCCCTCATCTGACAGCAGCGCGAAGGCGATGATGATGGGGGCGAAGACCAGCCACCAATTCTCCGTGATGGCGCTGAGCCGGTCCTCCAAAACGATGAAGACGATGGCGCCCCACAACGGCCCCAGGAAATGATGTACGCCGCCCAGCGCCGCCATCAGCACCGGATCGCCGGCATGCTCCCAGTTCAGATTGTTGGCGTAGACGCCCTGCAGCAGCAGCGCCATCAAACCTCCGGCGACGCCGATGCCGCCGCCGGCAATGACGAGCGCAATCAGCTTGGTGCGGTAGGTGTCGAAACCCAGGCTTGCGACCCGCTGCTCATTGTCGCGCAACGCCTGCATCAGTCGGCCGAACGGCGCATGCGCCAGCCGCCACATCATCCACAACGACCCGATCACCACGACGAGCGTGAACCCGTGGAAGGCAAGCGCGGAGCGAAACAGCGGACGCGCGACGTTCTGCAGGCCGTTCTCGCCTCCGGTCACCGAGGTCCATTTGAACGCAATCTCGAACGCGATCTGGGAGCACGCCAGCGTCAGCAGCGAAAAGTAGAGTCCGCGCCGGCGAAGGATGATGGCGCCGACGATCAGCGCCAGCAGCAGCGAAAATGCCACCGCGATCGCCAGGCCGGTGATTTCATTGGCGGCCGGCATGAAGCCCAGGCCGATTGCCAGCGCATAGCTCGCACAGCCGAAGAAAAAAGAGGCGCCGAACGGCACCAGGCCGAGATAGCCGATCAGAAAGTTCACCTCCGCGCCGTAGAGCGTGTAGATCGCGATCTGGGTCACGCGATGGATCGGCATGCCCACAGCGAGCGCGATGCCGGAGGCGAGCGCCAGTATCGCGACCGCCACGAGCACCGGGTGACTTGCGAGCCGCTGCAGCACGGGCTTGGCCGTCGTCATTCGAAACGCTCCCAGCGCTCGCCGAATAGTCCGCGCGGCCGCAGCAGCATGATCGCGAACATCAAGGCATACATCGATGCGGCGGCCGCCTCTGGCCAGAACTGAATGGTCAGCGAGGTGACGATTCCAACCGCGAGTCCGGCGACCACTGCGCCCCGAAAGGAGCCGAGCCCTCCGATGGCCACGATCACGAACGCTGGCATCACCGCATTGGCAGCCATTGACGGCGACACCGTCCACAGCGGCGCGGCCAGCACCCCAGCGATCGCCGCCAGCATGCAGCCGAGCCCGAACACCGCGGTGAGCACCCGCGGCAGATTGATGCCGAGCAACTCCACCATCTCCGGGTCCCGGCTGCCGGCACGCAGGATCCGGCCATAGGGTGTGAACGCCAGGAAGCCCCATAGGCCGAGCAAGGTCGCGGTTGTCGCGCCGAGCACGGCCACGCGATATTTGGTGATCAGGAGAGGACCAACTTCAACGATCCCTGCAAAGGCCGGCGGCGGATTGAACGGCTTGCCGTCGGCGCCCCATGCATAGCGGATCACCGCTTCGATCAGCAGCGCCAGCGCAAAGGTCACGATCAGGCTGAGCAACGGCTCCTTGCCGTAGAGGCGGCGGATGATCGTCACCTCCACAGCCATGCCGATCAGCCCGACCACCGGCGGCGCCAGGATCACGGCGCTCCAGCCAAATAGCTGGAACAGCTGCCAGGCCACGTAGGCCCCCAGCGCGAAGAAGGCGCCATGCGCGAAATTGATGACGCCGAGCAGGCCGAAGGTGATCGACAGACCTACGGCGATCAGCACGTAGATGAAGCCGAGCACGAGTCCATTGGCCGCCTGGGAGACGAGAGTGTCGAGCATCGTTCGAGCCTGTCGGTGCGCTGCAGGAACCGGGGTCGCCCCGCCTCACAGCGACGGCAGGCTGCAGCCGATATCCTCCTTGGTACCGAACGCCTTCGCCGTCTCCTCGGCGGTCGCCGAGGTGTTCTTCAGCACGTCGAAATAGTCGAACTTGTCGGTGATCTGCTTCTTGATCTGGACGATGACGGCCGGACGCACCAGCTGGTGATCCCAGTCGCGGAAGAAGAACGGAAACTCGCCTTCGGTGTTCTTCCACTGCTCGAGATGCGCCACGAGCTGAGCGGCCTCGGTCGATCTCGCCGCCTCGATCGATTCCAACAGCGCCCGCATGCCGATCCAGCCCGACCACGTCTTGTCCGATGGTGGCTGATTGTACTTCTTCTTGAAATCCTCGATCAGCTTCTGCTCGGCGGCGGTATTCTTCGGATTGTTGTAGTACCACGGCTTGATGTAGATGCCGGTCGAGGCCTGCGGCCCGACGTCCCAGAAGTCGGTGTCCGTGACGGCGACCGCCGCATAGGGGATCTTGTCCTTCATCCCCATCTCGTTCCACTGCTTCAGGAAGTTGGAGAAGTCGCCGCCCACCAGGCCGCCGACGATCACGTCCGGTTTGGCCTGGCGGATCTTGAGGATGTAGGAGCTGTAGTCCGCGGTGTTGATCGGCACCTCGTCGACCCCGACCTCGGTAGCGCCGACCTGCTTCAGCATCGCGCGCGAGGCGCGCAGGATGTCCTGGCCGAAGGCATATGACGCCGTGATGAAATAGACCTTCTTGCCGATGCTGGAGACGTAGGGCATCAGGCCGGCCATCTGAACCGGCACGGTCGCCTGGGTGCGGAACGTGTACTTGCTGCAGCTCTTGCCGGTGATCTCGCTGGCCGCGGCGCCGGTCAGGATCAGCGGCACCTTCTCGCGATTGGCAACGCTCATCATGGCGAGCGCCGAGGACGAGTAGTTGCCGCCGACCACGGCGACCACCTTGCTCTCGTCGACAAGCCGCTGCATGTTCTGCTGCGACACCTGGGGATTGGGCTCGTCGAGCCAGACCAGCTCGATCGGGCGACCCAGCACCTTGCTGCCGGCCTGCTCGACCGCAAGCGCGCTGCCGCGTTGCAGGTACTCACCGATCGAGGCGCCCGGCCCCTGCTTGGCATAGATCATGCCGATGCGGACGGGCCCATCGGACTGGGCTCGCGCGGGACCGCCGACGCCGAGCACGGATGCGGCAGCCACGCCGGCCGACGCGCGCATGAAAGATCGCCGGTTCAGATCACGCTTGAACATGGTGCTCCTCCCTCTCGATGTTGTTATCTTTGTTTTGTATCGTCAGTCGCGCTTGTAAGGCTTGCCGAACACCGGCTCCTTGAATGGGATCGGCGGCAGCTCCCAGGTGCCCGTCGATGGCGGGCGCACCTCGGCGTCGACATGCAGATCGATCACGCAGGGGCGGCGGTTCTTGATCGCGGTCTCGACTGCACCGCGCAGGTCGGCGCTGCGGGCCACCGTCACGCCGTCAGCGCCGCAGGCGCGCGCCCAGGCGGCAAAGTCGGGGTTGTAGCGATCCCCGCCGGGCCCCTGATTGCCGCGATAGAACGCGGTGCCGAGCTCGCGGCCCTCGAACAGGCCATACTGCAAATCGCGGATCGCGCTCCAGGCGAAGTTGTTCCAGACGATCCAGACGCACGGCAGGTCATATTCGACGGCAGTGGCGACGACATATGGCGCCATCATGAAGCCGCCGTCGCCGACCACCGCGACGCAGGGACGGTCGGGCGCGGCCAGCTGCGCGCCGAGCACGCCGCAGACGCCGAACCCCATCGACGAAAAACCCCAGCTGTTCATCATGCTCTGCGGCCGCTTCGGCTGCCAGAACTGCATGAACCAGTTGTGATGCACGCCGGAGTCGAGCGACAGGATGACGTCGTCCGGCAGCACGTCCTGCAGGGCGCCGACGACATATTCCGGCCGGATCGGCGTGGTGTCGGCGCTGAAGTGCGGCCGCACGAACGCCTCCCACTCCGCCTTCCAGGTCCCGATCTGGTCGCGCCACGCCGCGAAATTTTCGCGGCGGATCGCGGGGCGACGCTCCAGCGCCGCGAGCAGTTGCCCGGCGAAGGTCTTGGCGTCGGCGATGATGCCGAGCGTCGGCGGATAGTTGCGGCCGAGCTCCGCCGGATCGATGTCGACCTGCAGCAGCCTGGTCGACGGGAAATTCCAGGAATAGCCCTGGTGCCAGCTCGACGACGAGCGATCGTCGAAACGCGTTCCGATGCAGAGCACGAGATCGGCATGACGGCCGGCCTGGTTGGCGGGATAAGCGCCGTTGCGGCCGATGAAGCCGAGCGTCAGTGGATCATCCGACGGCACGCAGCCCATGCCATTAGGCGAGGTGATGACCGGAATGCCGTAGCGGCTCTGCAACGCACTGATCTCAGGGCCGGCTTCCGAGAGGGTCGTGCCCTGCCCGATGAAGAACACCGGCCGCCTGGCGGCTTCGATCAGATCGAGCGCCTTGGTGACGTCGGCCTCGCTCGCGCTCGGCCGGTGACTGCCGTGAACATGCGACAGCGGCGGCAGCACGACGTCGGCCTCCTCCTGAAAAACATTGTACGGAATATCGAGATTGACCGGGCCGGGACGTCCCGTGACCATGGTGTCGAAGGCTTGGCGCAGCGCCAGCGGCAGCATGTCGACGCGGCTTGGCTGGAACGAACGCTTCACCACCGGGCGCAGCACCTGGGCAAAATCAGCCTGGTTGTGCGCGTACAATTCCTGGAACGGTGCGCGATTGGCCTGCGACGTCGGAACATTGGCGGTGATAGCAAGGAAGCTCGAGGAGTCCGACAACGCAGTCGCGAGCGACATCACCATGTTGGCCGAGCCCGGCCCGGTCGACGTCAGGGTCGCGACCGGACTGTGCTTGACGCGGAAATAGGCGTCGGCCATGTGACCGGCGCATTGCTCGTGGCGGGGCGACACCAGCTTGACGCGATCACGGACCTGGTAGAGCGCGTCAAGGATGCCGACGTTGCCGTGGCCGCAGATGCCGATCACGAAAGGCACCTTCTGCTTGACGAGATATTCGGCGATGACTTCGCCGCCCTTCATCTTGGTCATGGTCAGATCCTTGTCAGGTGACGGTCCGCGTCATGCGAGGATCGTCACGATACGCTCTTCGCTCATTTCGCGGATGGCGTAATGCGGCCCTTCGCGGCCGAACCCGGAATCCTTGGAGCCGCCATACGGCATGAGGTCCACGCGGGAGCTCGGAGTCTCGTTGATGTGAACGCCACCGACTTGCAATTGCCGCGCGGCCTGCAGAGCCTCGTCCAAGCGCTTTGTGAAAATGCCCGTGGCAAGCCCATAGGGTGTGTCGTTGACGCGCGCGATCGCCTCGTCCAGCACGTCGAAGGGCGCGATGCACATCACGGGTCCGAACACTTCTTGGCAGCCGAGCGGCGTCGCCTTGTCGACATTCGTGAGCAGTGTCGGAGGAATCACGGCGCCCGCCCGCGCGCCACCGACCAGACGCCGCGCGCCGTTCTGCTCAGCCAGCGCGATCCAGGCCTCGATGCGCTGAGCCGCGGCCTCGCTGACGACCGGCCCAACAACGGTGTCGTCCTCGCCGGGGTCTCCGTAGGGCAGCCCGGCAACGAGCTCTGAAAGTCTCTGCTCCACCTGCCCGATCAGCGAACGCTGCACCAGCAACACCTGGATCGATGTGCAGACCTGGCCGGCCTTGCGGAAGCCGGCGTTGACGACCTTCGGCAGTGCAATATCGAGGTCGGCGTCCTCGCAGATCAGGCAGTGCGAGATCGAGCCGAGCTCCATCTGGGTTCGGCGTAGTCCCGCCTTGCTTTGGATGATGCGGCCAATTTCTGTGCTGCCGGTGAAAGCGAAGAACTTCACGGCAGCTTCGCTCATCAGCCAATCGGCAACCTCGCTATCGCCATGGACTACCGACATCAGGCCCGATGGCAGACCGGCTGCGATCAGGCACTCGGCCATGATGCAGGACGTCATCGGCGTATGCAGCGACGGTTTCAGCACCACGGCGTTACCAGCCGCCAGTGCAGGCGCAACCTTGTGCGCCACCGTATTGAGCGGAGCATTGAACGGCGTAATCGCGGCCACGACGCCGAGCGGCACACGGATGGTGAAACCGATACGGCCTTTCTGGCCAGCTGCTCCCTCCATCGGCACCATCTCGCCGGCAAGCCGCCGCGCCTCTTCGGCGGAGAGCCTGAATGTCGTCGCACAGCGCTGGAGTTCGCCCATTGCATCGCGGCGTGGAAAGCCCGCCTCCTGGCGCAGCACCTCCACCAGCTCCGACACACGCTTCTCTAGTTCGACCGCAGCGCGATCGAGGATGAGGCCGCGATCATAGGGCGTCAGCACATTGGCTTGGAACGCCCGCTCCGCGGCGATCATGCAGCTGCGGACCTGCTCGCGCGACGGCAGATGCGCGGACATGGCGGGCTGCAGGCGAAATTTGTCGAGCACGGCGACGGTGTGCGTACCGTTCACCCATTCGCCGGCGATCAAGAGGCGGCACGATGGCAGTTCGGCCGACGCCTGTCTCTGAACCGCAGCGTCCGCCATCGTCTGGTTCCTCCCAAAGGGGTCTTACGCCTGTTACCCTCGTCCTTAGAGAGAAATTGACATTAGCAAAAATACTGTTTTGGATTAGTTGCTATAAGCTGAGCATATAGCTCGGCGGAAACGTCTCGTTCTTCCCCGGCAGTGCGGTGCCCGCCCATGGATTTGCGTCAGTTGCGCTATTTCGCCCAGATCGTCGAGAGCGGCAGTTTGTCGAAGGCGTCGCGCTGCCTGTTCGTTGCGCAGCCCGCCTTGAGCCAGCAGATCGCAAAGCTCGAGGAGGAAGTGGGCAGGCCCTTGCTGCAGCGCTCCTCGCGCGGCGTGATCCCGACCGAGAACGGCCTTGCGCTCTACCATCACGCCCGTTTCATGCTGCGGCAGCTCGACCATGCGCTGTCGATTGCCCGCCAGGATTCGGCAGAGGTGAGCGGCATGGTGTCGGTCGGCTTACCCGCAACGACCGTGCTCGCGATCGGGCTGCCACTCACCAAGTGCATCCGCGCCAAATATCCCGGTATCCTTCTCAATGTCGTCGAGGGAATGAGCGGCCACATCGCTCACATGATGCGGCTTGGCCAGCTCGACCTGGCCATCCTGTTCAACAACGACGTGTCGTCCAAGCTCGACGCGATTCCGCTGCTCGACGAGGAACTGTTCGTGCTTCTCCCTGCCGACAGCCCGCTGGTGCCGCGCCACCGTTGCAGCATCACAGTTGCAGAAGTTGCAAAGCTGCCCCTGATCCTGCCGACGGGAACTCATGGCCTGCGCCGGCGTGTAGCTGCAGAGTTCGAGCGGCGCAACATCACGCCGAATGTGGTCGCCGAGATCGATTCGCTCTCGCTGGTGATGAGCTGCGTCGGTGAGGGCATCGGAGTCACCATCAAGCCGATGTCGGCGCTGCAGGCAGGAGGACGAAGCAGCGAGGACTGGCGCGCCCTGCCCATCTCGGACGCCCGGATCACGCGACGCAACTATGTCTATTCAATCAAGCCAGACCTGCTGGCGCCTGCAGCCCTCGCCGTCGCCAAGGAGCTCCAGGATACGGCGCGAACGCTCGTCACATCCGGACAATGGCGCGGCGTCAGCCTGGTCGACGACTCCATGTCTTCCGCGATCCCGCCGGCGGCCTAGCGCACGCGCCGACCGTCTGACCGGCGGATCGCGACGGCATCGCGATCCGCCCCCGGCCCGGTCTCGTCTACTTCAGCGCCGCCTGCCCGGCCAGAGATACGACGTTGTCCTGGGCGCCCGACCCACCACTCACACCGACGGCACCGATGATCTTGCCGTCCACCATCAGCGGATTGCCGCCCCGCGATGCGATCACGTCATCGAGCGTGGCGAGATAGGCGAAATACGCGCCTTTGCCGAGCAGCGTCTCGAACACCAGCGTGGGGCGTCGATAACGTGCCGCCGTGCGCGCCTTGTGCTGAGACAGGCCGACCGACGCATATTGGCAATTGTCCTGCTTTTCGAAATAGACCAGATCGCCGCTCGGATTGACCACGGAGATGCAGAAGGCGTTCCAGTTGCGCTTCGTCGTCTCGGCAACGGCCGCAGCAGCCACCTTCTTGGCCATCTCCAGGCTGATCGGCTCGCCATAAGGCGGCGGATTCAGTGCATCCGCGACCGCGTCGTTGGGGTTGTCGGTGTTCGATGTCTGGGCGAGGCTGCTCGATAAGTGCAAAGCTGCGACGCATGCGATGATGCTCAAAATGGTCCGATAGTACATGTCTTCCTCCCGACCCTGTTGCTTTCTCCGTGCTCGTCGGCCAGCCTGGCCGCCTTGTTTTACTCGACGAGGCGTGTCGTTCTCTGCCTCCGTTGGCGCGCGCTCCGCGCCGGCGGCACCCGGCGCGTCTCTACGCTTCATTCCGACCGCCGCGCTTCCAAGCTGCCGATATCTTCGGGCTGCCCTGTTTGCATCTCCAACGGTGTCATACGCAGCAGGTCAGCGCCGCTCGTCTCGGGCAAAGCCATCGCGGCGATGAAAGCAAGTCCATAGGCGGCGAGCGCGCAAAGGCCCATCGACAAGCCAAGAGGATGCGACGCAGCAAGCACGCCCACGGTCGCAGGCACGACCGAGCCAAACCCACGCCCGCCGCCGAGGCAGAAGCCCTGCCCGCTCGCACGAATCTCGGTCGGAAACAATTCGGCAAAGGTCGGCAACATTCCTGATGCCAACCCACCCTGGAACGCGCCCAGAAAGAAGCTGAGCAGGATCGTCGTGTTGGCGCCGATCGGAGCAAGCAGGTAGATGCTCGCGTTCACGGCCTGGCATAGCAGGAAGATCATGAATGCGGGACGCCGGCCCGTGCGATCCGAAAGCCAGCCATAGAGCAAGGGTCCGACCAACGAACCCAGGATGTTCATGGCAAGATAGCCTGCACTGCTCCCCACCGTCAGGTTGAGGACGGTGCGCAGATAGGTCGGCAGCCACGTGATCATCACATAGGCACCGCCGAAAATGCCGGTGGCCATCGTGACCGCCGCCACGGTACGCCGCACATGGGCCCTGGTGAAGATCGTCCAGGCCGGCAGTCCGGCTGTCTTGTCCGCGCGGCTTTGACGATAAAGCCCGGACTCCGGCACAAGGCGGCGAATGAAGAACACGAGAAAGGCCGGCGCGATCCCGACCGCAAAGAACACGCGCCAGCCAAGCTCTTCAGGAAACAGCGATGAAATCACGGGGAGCAGCGCGACGGAAATCGCATAACCCACCGCGTAGCTGCTCTGCACCGACGCGGCCACCCGGCCGCGCAGCGCGGGCCTGACGACCTCGCTGATCAGGACGCCACCCACGGCCGCCTCACCGCCGTAGCCGAGGCCCTGGAGAAAACGCACGATCAGCAAGAAGTTGAAGCCCGTCGCAAAAGCCGATGCGAGCGTGAACAGGGCGACCCAGAGGATCGTCAGTTGCAGGACCTTGATGCGGCCGATGCGATCGGCAAGGATCCCTCCGCCCCAGCCACCGACGGCTGCACCGACGAGGGCTGCGGTCGCGAGATAGCCGGCTTCAGGGCGCGTCAGTCCGATTGTTGCAATCAGCGCCGGGATGACCAGCGCATAGATCGTCGAATCCAACGAATCGAGACCAAAGCCCGCGAAGCAAGCCCAATACGTCCGGCGTTCGACCTCGTCGAGTTCGGAATACCAGCCCAGTTTCATGATCATTCACTTTCAGGCCAGGACGCGAACCAGATGCGCTTCTTCGTTGGCCGGGAGAACAAGCGCGAGTGCAGTACAATCGGGTGGCCGCATGGACCATGCAGGCGCACTTTCTGCGCGGGCCTGCCGGTCGTGCCCATCATGATTGCCGACAGCTTCATCGCCCGCCAATTGGAGATAGACGGAATTCCAGGACAGCCAAAATACGATTTGGCGTTGGCGCTCATAAGCGAAAGATATGGCTTGGCCGGAGCTCACCGCGGCATCACGGGGCGACCTTGGCGGTGACAAATCCACTTTGATTGAGCGCTCGGCGTACTGTGCCATTCGCCTTGGCATCTGCAAGAAATCCGGCCGCCCACTCCCGCGCCGTCACTTTGCCCTTCGGGACGACCACGACGACGCCCATTGATTGGATGACCTCGTTCAAGACCCGGCTGCCCGGCAGGCGCCGCGATAGCTCCTCCAATGCTTCCATGCCCATGGCGAGGGCGTCGAGCCGACTCTGACCGATCAAGTCAGCGGCCGCTTCGGGTTTGACGAATTTCGTAACGCTGGCACTTTTCATGCTCGCCTCGACCGTTCTGGACGTCGAGGTGCCTTCGATGCAGCCAACCCGGATTCCCGGACGGTCGATCTCGGCAACGGAGGTGATGTCCGAGCCGGCGCGAATGAGATACCCGCTCATATAGGCGACATAAGCGGGTCCCTGATCGACGAACTGCTCTCGCTTCCGATCCGCAGGCATGAAGGACAGATCCCACGCGCCTTTGCTGCCGGCGGCCGCGATTTCGTCCGAGCTCTGATATTCTACGAGCTCGAGCGGCACATTGAGCTTGCCTGCGGCCGCCTTGGCCAGTTCGACTGTCACGCCGACAGGCCTGCCTGTCGCCGGATCGCGTGTCGTCCAGAACGCCGAGGCGGCCGGCCCGACCGCAACAGCGACGCGCAACACGCCGGTCGGAGCGATCTCGCGCGCATCCTGCGCAGCTGCTCCCGCCATCATGGCCGAGAAGCCCAGGCAAAGACTTGCGATGGCACAACAAAGCGATGCAAGCGGACCGGTCGATTTCATGCGTGGTCTGGCGCGATCCGACATGGGTACCGCCGTGCTGACAATGTGCCGGTCTTTCATAGCGTCGGATTCCACGATGATGGGATCAGCCGATAGCCGGCGCCGTCTTTCTCGACGTGTCCGACCGACGGGAACGCGAAGTGGAATCCGATCACGATCGCCTTCTCCGCGGCCGCCATGTCGTAGAACTTGTGGCGGGTCTGCTGCGCAAGATCGGGGTCGGTGTCGAAGACGACGTGCCAATCCGGATGTCGCAGGAAGAATTCCGGGATGTTGGTGACATCGGATTGGATCAGAACCTTCGCGTTGCCCGACGCGACCGCGAACGAGGTGTGACCTGGCGTGTGGCCGGGGGTCGCGATCGACGTGATCCCCGGAGCGACCTCCTTGTCCCAGTCATATTTCGTCACCTTCGACTCGATACCGGCGAAGGTTTTCCTCACATTGGCGAAGTAGTTCTTCATCATCTCGCTGGACTGCGCCTTGGCCGCGTTGTCCTCGCTGGTCCAGAAGTCCCAATCCTTCGCAGGCACCATGATCTCGGCATTCGGGAACGCCATCGATCCGTCGGCTGCGCGGATGCCGTTGGTATGGTCGGGGTGCAGATGCGACAGCAGCACGACATCGATGGCCTTCAGATCGACGCCTGCCGCAGCAAGGTTCTGCAGGGTTCGGCCGACCGCGCCCTTGCTGGGCTCGAGATTGGCCACACCGTTCCCGGTGTCGATCAGCACGAGCTTGCTGCCGGTATTGATGATTTGGGGGTTGAAGGGGATGGTCACCATCCCTTTCGGCATGTAGGCGGCGTCGGCGGCGGCGACCGCCTCCTCCCTGGACGCGTTGGTGACGAACTTGTCCGGAACCGGAAACGTGCGCGCACCGTCATTGATGGACATGCACTCGAACGATCCCACCTTGTAGCGGTAGAAGCCGGCTGCCTGCGCGCCGGCCGGATTCATAGCCGCTCCGGCGGGCGCCGTGCCGAGGCGAGTAGCGGCCGCAGTCCCTGCCAAGGCTGCGCCGGCCAACAACTGACGACGGTTGAGATTGATCACGTGCCTCTCCTTCTGGTCGATCCAACGACGATGAAATTGAACGCGGCGCGGGACCTCAGACGATCCTGATCGACATGTTAGTTCGCGTCGTGATGTCGTCTTCATGTCTCTCAGTCCCAGAACGGGACGACCCGTGAAGGCTCCCCGTGGCGTTTTGCTTCAGTGGGCCAGCGGATCAGGCCTCATCTGCACCTTGTAAACCTTCGCCGACGCCTCCTTGCCGCCCTCGCCGTGGAAGCTCGCGCGCGTGCCGGTCGTGGTCCACAGACCTCGTCCCTTCCAGCCGGTGTCGGGATCGTCGATATCGCTTCTCATCGCCATGACAGCCGATCACGCCGCGAATAGTGCGCGCAACCGGCCGATGTCGTCGATTTCTTCGAGCCGCCCGACCATGTCGATCAGCTTCTCCGTCTTCTCACGCCCCAGAACGGGCGTCATCAGATCCCTGGTCTTGGCGTTGACGGCCTCCGTGCTCAGCGGATTCTCCCTGGTGCCCGGCGGATGCCTAGTGAAATGATCGACCTTGCGGCCATCGACCAGAGTCACCTCGACGATCGCACCGCGTGGCGCGGCCGGATCCATCAGACTCTTGTCGCCTACAAGCGTCACCTTCCCACGCTGCTCCAGGATCATCGGGTCGCGCATCAGCGCGACATCATGGCTGTCGGCGAATGAGACGGCCCCCTTGACCAAGGCGAGTGCGACGAGATGCTGACAGTTCACGTCGGGCATGGCGCTGTCGCCGACGATGCCCATCGCGTCGGTCGGAAGCTTGACCAGGATGCTGCGGACGTTGTCTGGAGTGAGCCCGTGCTGTCGGCGCAGCGTGAGCAGCGCATCCAGCGGCGACTGGATCGGATAGCCGACCGAAAAGGTCTTGATGGCGGTTTCCGTGACGTAGAAGCGGCTGCCGAGATCCTTGACCATCTCCTCCGGCTTCGGATCGCTCGACAGCGCGATGAACAGGTTGTGGGTGCCATCGAGCACGTCATCGACGCCGGTGAGCCCCGCCATCACCATGTCGACGGCCACGACGCCGTTGCGCGCGCCCATGCCGGCGAAATCGAATGCCTTCTCGATGTGGTCCTTGTCCTTCACCCAACTCCACAGCCCTGAGACCTGCTGCGCCGAATAGGAAATGGCGTGACGCATGCCCCGCTCGTCCAGCCGGGCCAGCGAGGCCGCCGCGCCGAGCGCACCGAATGTCGACGACGTGCCCTCGGCGCTGCGATGCGAGCCGCGCACCAGGTCCGGCCCGAGCGCCATCAGAAGCCGGCAGGTCAAGTCGTAGCCGAGCACAACGGCGCGGATCACGTCGCGCCCGCTGCAATGCTCCCGTTCAGCCATCGCGAGCGCGGCAGGGATGACCGCGCACCCCGGATGCGCCTTGGTGACCGGTTCGAAATCGTCGGTCTCGTCGGCGTGAGCGCACATGGCGTTTGCCATCGCCGCATTGACGGCCGTCGTCCGGAAGTCGGAGCCGACGACGGACGCCTGCGGCGCGCCGCCGAGGCTGCGCACGTATTTCAGCGCCATCTCGCCCGGATGCATCCGAGCGCCGGACACCATGGCGCCGAGCGTGTCGAACATGCGGTGCTTGCATGCGAGCACCACCTGCTCCGGCAGCTCCTGGTCGCGCGCCGCGACCATGTAGCGCGCCAAGCGTTCGGTTACGCCCGAGCCGGCGGCACGGGAGAAACGGATCGGCATCGCCGAGATCGCAGCAAACGCCCCCGCCGATTGCAGGAGCCGGCGACGTGACAGCTGGGCCCCGTTCTCCATGGTCACGCCGACGCCGACATCTTCGCGATGTCGGCTGCGCTCGACAGGCCCTCGACATTCCAGCAGGCGTCCATGATCCGCCGGATCGATGCGGCAGGAACGATGCCGTCGGCGAGATCGGAGAACTTCGCCTCGAGCTGCTGGTCGGTCATCGGCACTTCAACGCTGCCGACGGCGTGCTCGATGCGGCGGCTGAGCTTCCGCCCATCCTTCAGCACGATCGTCATCTCGACCTGCTCCGGCTTGATCTCGGGCGCGATGACCGGAATGACCTTGCTACGCAGCGACAGCACCGTCGGATCGGTTACCGCGCGATCGCTGAACTGCTTCTCTCCGCCCGCGCCTTCCACGATCGCCACGGCCACCGCGTGATAGATGCTGAACTTGCCCTCGAGCCCCTGCTGCGGCGTCTTCTTGCCGGTCAGCTCGAGCACGAGCGGATTGACCTTGAGATCGACGTGATCGATCCGGTCGCCCGTCAGCCTGTTCTCGTTGCGCAGCTGGATCGCGGCGTCGATCGCCGGATGCAGCACGATGCCGCAGGCGAACGGCTTGTAGGTGTTGAGCGCGGCTTCGTAACGCTTGCCGAGATCGCCGACGATCTCGCCATAGTCCTGCTTCGTGCTGATCGTGTTGGCCCAGCCGCGCTTCGCCTCGATCATCCCGTCCGACGACGTGAAATTCTTCGACGCCAGAATGGCGGCGAATATGCCGTTCGATGCCGCGCGGCCGGGGTTGAAGCTCTTGTTCATGGACCCGAACGATTCGCGCAGGCCGACCGGCTGCGACGCGGCGAGGCCCAGCGCCCAGGTCATTTGCTGCTCGTTGAGCTTCAACAGCTTGCCGGCAGCCGCAGCCGCACCGAACACCCCGGCAGTCCCGGTGATGTGCCAGCCGACATCGTAGTGGTTCGGATAGACGGCGTTGCCGATCCTGCACTCGGTCTCGACACCGAGGACGAGCGCATTCAAGAACTCCTTTCCGGAGACCGGCTGCATTTCCGAGAGCGCAATGATCGCCGAAACCACCGGGCCGGCCGGATGGATGATCGTCTTCAGATGGGTGTCGTCGAAATCGAAGATGTGGCTGGACACGCCGTTGATGAAGGCGGCGTTCATGATGTCGAACCGCTCGCGCCGGCCGAACAGCGACGCCTGCTGCGGGCCTGAGAACGGTGCCAGCGCGGCAACCGCAATATCAACCGTTTCATGTCGCGACCCGCCGATCGCGACGCCGACCCAGTTCAGCAGCGTCCTCACGCCTTCCTTGCGGACCTTGACCGGCAGATCATCGTATCCCGCCGAGACGATGTACCGCGCAAGCGTACGCGTGACCTCCTTGGGCGGCGCCGCGGCGGGCGCCGCCGGTGCCTCAGCCTGTGCAAAAGCCGCATTCGCGCCGACCGCGGACAAGGGAAGAGCGGCGGCGGCCTGAAGCAGGGTCCTGCGATCAGTGTACATGTGACGTCTCCCGGGCTTTGAACGAGGCCAATTGCGCGGCGAGCCGGACCGCGCTTTCGAGCGCGCCGGTGTTTGCGACGCCCTTGCCGACGATGTCGAACGCCGTGCCGTGCGAGGGCGTGGTGAAGACGGTCTCAAGGCCGGCCGTGACGGTCACTCCGCGATTGAAGCCGCGCAGCTTCGTCGCGATCTGCCCCTGGTCATGATACATCGCGACGACGCTGTCGAACTCGCCGGAAAAGGCGCGAATGTAAACCGTATCCGCTGGATACGGACCGCTGCAGACAATGCCCTTTTTCGCAATCGCCTCGACCGTCGGCTTGATCATCTCGATCTCGTCGCGACCGAACAAGCCGCCCTCGCCGGCATGCGGATTCAGCGCGGCCACGGCGATCCGCGGCGCAGCGACTCCGGATCTCCGCATCATCCTGTCGACGAGGACCACCGCATCGGCGATCCGCGCCGGGCTGATGTCGTTCAGCGCCTCGCGCAGGGACTGGTGCCCGGTGACGCGCGACATCCATTGACCATCCAGCACATTCATTTCAGAAAAATAGGTACGGTGCCCGAGCAGGTCCGCGAACATCTTGTGCTCGTCCGGGTACCTCCAGCCGCCGTCGAACATCGCCCGCTTGTTCAAGGGCGCGAAGGTGATGGCATTGATCGCGCCGTCCTTGGCAAGATCGATCGCCCGCGACAGCGTCTCTCCGGTGAGTCGCCCGGACTCGGCGCTGGCCTTTCCGATCGGGTGCCTCGACGGGTCTGTGTTGCCGAGATCGATTAGCTGTATCTTGCCAGAAGCCCAGGAAGCCTCGCTGGGGGAGCCGATCCGCTCGATATCGAAGCTCACGCCGGCATGCGCCATTCCCATCTCCAGCACGCGGGCATCGCCCACCACGACGAGGCGCGCCGCATCGGCCAGCCGGTGATCGGAGAGGATTCGCGCCGTCTGCTCAGGACCGATACCGGTGCAATCACCGGGAACCAGCGCCACGATTGGCAAGTCTTCACAGAGAACCATGGATCCTACTTTGCTGCTTTCATCTGGACGACCCGCCCCCAATCGTCGCGGTCGAATTCACCATCCCATTTCGCCACCACGATCGCGGCCACTGCGTTGCCGATCGTGTTGGTGATGGCGCGCGCCAGCGACATGAAGCGGTCTACTCCGAGCAATAGCGCGAGGCCTTCGACAGGCAGCCCGGCCGCAACGATGGTCGCCGCCAACGCGGCGAACGCCCCGCCCGTTACACCGGCTGCGCCCTTGCTGGTGAACAGCATCACGACAAACAGGCTCAACTGCTGCGCCGTGCTCAGCTCGATGCCGTAGACCTGCGCCACGAAGATCGTGCTCAGCGGCAATGTCAGCGCCACGCCGTCGAGATTGAAGGAGTAGCCGGACGGAATGACGAGACCGGTCACGGCGCGTCCCACCCCCGCCCTTGGCAGCTTCTCCATCATTCCGGGAATCGCGGTCTCCGACGACGACGTTCCGAGCACAACGAGAAGCTCGGGGCGCAACAGCCGGAGCAGGTCCATCAGCCGGATGCCGACCAGACGGCAGATCATTCCCAGGACGACGAAGATGAAGAACGCCATCATCCCCCAGGCCGTCCCGACCAGGAGCGCGAGGGCGTACAATGTGGCGGCGCCGAACTTGCCGACCGTGAAAGCCATGGCGCCGAAGGCCCCGATCGGTGCCAGCATGACGACGACATGGACCACGCTGAACACGAGTGCGGTCAACCGCTCCATGCCCGAGCGCAGCGACAGCGCCTTTTCGCCGAGCATCAAGAGGCCGATGCCGCACAGCAGCGCGAGCACGAGAACCTGAAGCACGTCGCCGCTGGCAAACGCGCCGAAGAAGCTTTCGGGGATCATATGCTGGATATAGGCCGACAACGAGCCGACATGTGTCTGCGCATAGCGGGCCACGGCTTCGGCCTGTTGCGGGGTGGCGTGCGCCACACCCGCGCCGGGCTGGACCCATCGCACCACGACGAAGCTGAACAGCAGGCAGAGCGTCGTGACGATTTCGAAATACAGGAAGGCCTTGAGTCCGATGCGTCCGACCGCCTTCATGTCGCCGACCTGCGCGATGCCCGTCACCACGACCAGGAACACCAGCGGCGCGATCGTGACCTTGATGAGCGAGATGAAGCCGTCGGCGAGCGGTTTGAATTCGAGTGCCGCAGCCGGAAACAGCGCGCCGACGAGTGCGCCGAGCACGGCGCCCGCCACGATCAGGACATAAGGCTCCCGCCAAAGCGAGCCGGCACGAGGCGCAGCAGCCTGCGTCGGGAGCGCCTCGGACAAAGGAGTCGTAGTGATCGTCAATTCCGTGTCCTCCCGCCTCGTGCTCTTCGGCGCTGCAAACAGCGTCTCCGCGGCCCCTTATCTTTGGCCTGACATTGGACCAGCCGGTGCCGCGGTGCTAATGCCAGATTGGAATAATTCAATAACGAATTGGCATCATGGACCTGAGCTGGATCGAGGATTTCCTCGCTATTGCGGAGGACGGCGGCTTCTCCCGCGCAGCGCTGCGCCGGCACGTGACGCAGCCGGCCTTGAGCCGGCGGATCAAGTCGCTGGAAGCGTGGCTTGGAGCGCCTCTGTTCGAGCGCAGCACCCATGTCGTGAAGCTGACGCCGGCAGGGGAGAGTTTTCGTCCGGTGGCGGAGGACGTCATTCGCAGGCTGTCAAACGGCCGCGAGGAGGCCCTGGAAGCGGCGCGCCTCAAGGCCGAGACCGTTCAATTCGTCGCCACCCACGCACTGTCGCAGACGTTCTTTCCGGACTGGATCCGCCGGGTCGATCGTGCGCGATCCGGTTCCGCCGTTCAGCTCGTGGCGTCGAACTTCGCCGGGGGTGAGAAGCTCCTGCTCGAGGCCCATGCGCATTTCATGCTGGCGCATTACCACCCATCGCTCGCCAGCCGCCTGGACAACGATCGCTTTCAGCGCATCGATCTCGCCGACGATGTCCTGGTCCCGATCAGCGCGACCGGTTACAAGGCCGTCACGCGCAGCGGTCGCCGGCGGCAATCGATGCCGCGGTTTGCGCTGCCTGGCTCTGCGGACAAGCCGCTGCCCTATCTCGCCTATCATCCAGGTTCCGGCGTGGGCCGCATCGTGACCGCCTTCCTCGCGACGAAGCAGCCGAGCGCCATGCTGCTCCCCAGCTTCTCAGCACCGGTGATGCTGCTCATCAACATGGCCCGGGAAGGCCGCGGGATCACCTGGGCTCCACGCAGCCTGGTCGAGCTCGATCTCCAGAGCGGCCGATTGGTGAGAGCCGGCCCGAAGGACTGGGACATCAAGATCAACATATGCCTCATCCGCGCACGGGCGCGGATGATCCATGCCGCTGAGAGTCTTTGGAGCACGGCAAGGAAGCTGGCAGCCACTTAGCCAATTGGCGAGAATTGGTTGCACAGCCAGCGTTGAGGTCAGCCCAGGCAGGGCTTCGGCCTCGCGCTCCATTTCCGCATCTCCTGCGCCTCTTCGACCCGCTACGGCTCGATTCATGTCTCTGGGCAGGCATAACGAGATGTCTGCCGGCAATCGCCTCTGCCTCGACCTCACTTGTCCCAAGATCGCGTAGCTTGATCACAAATATCGGGTCTGCAGTCCCCCCGGCGGCAATGTGACCGCGAACGGCGTCGGCATCGCCACCGGCGCCTATACCTCGCTGGGCTGACGCCGGAATTGTCCGGCCGCTGCATGCCGATCCTGTCGAACTCGCTGGTGACGCGCGCGCTCACTGCGGCCGAGCTCGCGGCGACCGGCTTCAAGACCCGGCAGGTGATCTCCGACACGCGCACTTTGCGCTTCTACTACCGGCTGCTGCCGGACGACCGCGTCCAGATCGGCAGCCGGAGCGCCATCACTGGCGCCGACGCTACGCATGACCGGCACCTCCAGCTCCTGATCGACGGCCTGCATCGCAAGTTTCCCGCGCTCACAGGCATCGAGATCGATTATTTGTGGTGGGGCTGGGTCGATGTCAGCCACGACATGATGCCGCGCATCGTGCGTCCCGATGCCCAGGCGAAGCTGGTCTATGCGCTCGGCTATGGCGGCAACGGCGTCTCCTATTCGGCGCAGGCCGGCCGCCGGATGGCGCAGATGCTCGCGGGCCAAGCCTTCAAGGGGCAGGATCTGCCGATCTTCACCTCGGCGCTGCCGACGCATCCCTTCGCGCCGTTCCGCCGCATCGGCCAGCGCCTGCTCTATCGCTGGTATCACTTGCGCGACGAGGCGAGTTGAGGCGCCTCTCGCCGCAGGTCGGTCCGACGAGCGTGCGCCTGCAGCAGCAGGGGTTCATGCCGTCGCTTCCCTGATCTCCACACGGATCGGAGTCGGATCGAAACCGTTGCATGGATTGTTCACCTGCGGACAGTTCGAGATCACGAACAGCACGTCCATCTCCGCGGTCACGTCGACGTAGTTGCCCGGCGCGGACGGGCCGTCGAGCACGGTGAAATTGCCGGAGGGCTCGATCGGCACGTTCATGAAGAAGTTCAGGTTGGAGACGATGTCGCGCTTGGTCAGGCCGTGCCGCGACAGCTCCAGGATGAAGTTTTCGCGGCAGGCATGCAGGTAGCGCGTCGCCTCACCGAAGCGCACGGCATTGCTCTCGCAGGAGCAGCAGCCCGCCGAGGTGTCGTGGCGGCCGCAGGTGTCGGCGGTGATCCGCGCCATCACCCGTCCGCGGTTGGAGATCAGCCGCGTGCCGAGCTCGAGATAGGCCGAGCCCTGGACGCGCAAGGTGTCCTGCGCGCTGTAGCGCTCGGCGGTGTCCTCCGCGACATAGATCAGCGCGTCCACCGCCTGCTCGCCCTCGCTGTCGATGATGCGGAGCGTCTGGCCCCTCTTCAGCACCCGCGACCAGGGCTGCTCGGCGGGAATGTCGAAGGCATAGACGATGCGGCCCAGATCAATCGATGACATGACCACGCTCCTCAGGCGAACAGCCGATCGGTGAATGCGTAGGCACGCAACGCTTCCGGCGACGCCGTGCGGCAGACGTCGTCGGCCGCGGGCGGCGGCAGCCGGTGCCGGATCAGCGTGATCGGCGCGGTCGCTGCGGGTCGCGCCGGATCGAGCGGATGGGCGCAGTTGGAGACGGCGACGATCAGGTTCATCTCGGCGCGCAGAGCGACGAAATCGCCGGAGAGTTTGCGCTCCGCGTGCCAGACGAAGCGGCCGTTTGCGTCCGTCGTCACCGGCGCAAAAAAGGTCACGCAAGGCGGGATGTCGCGCAGGCCCAGTCCGATCTTGGCAGCGGCCAAGATGAAATTCGCCTGCGTGTTGCGCGTCACCTCGCCATAGGCCGACAACGTCGAGTCAAGGGTCGAGCCGCCGACCAGAAGGTCATGCGCGCCGGACGTATCCTCGATCACCGAGAGCAGCACCCGTCCCATGTCCGACAGGATCATCCGGCCCTTCGACAGCGCCGCGCTCCATTGCACCTTCACGGTGTCGGCGCAGTTGATCCGCTCGCACGGATCCTCGCTGCGCCACGCCAGCAGCGAGACGCTGGAGCGGCCAAGATCATCGCTGATGCGCAGCGCCTCGCCGCGCGACAGCCGCATCGTCGCGTGCCAGCCTGGCGGCACCTGCTCGGTCCGGATGATCGCGTTCGCTGTGATCGGCGCACCGTCGCGCGCGGTCGGCGGCGGCAGCTGCTTCAGCTCCTGCCCCGCCGCGCGCAGCTCCTCGTAGCGGCGGCGGTTGGCGGCGGCCCGCTCCGCCTTGGTCTCTCCGCTCATGCGTCCGTCACCGTGAAATGCGCCTCGACCGGCCGTCCGGCCTTGCCGTTGATCGGCAGGATATCCTGCGGACAGGCGGAGAACGCGATCACCAGATCCATCTCCGCGCGCAAGCGCACTTGGCCGCCGGGAACGGGGCGCGGCGGCGCGGCAAAGCCGAGCGTGCCGTCGGCCTCCCAGGGAATGTTCATGAACAGATTGAGCGGGCTCGGCACCTCCGGCGGCGTCAGGCCGAGCTCGGCCATGCCGGCGAACAGATTGTCGGTGCAATTGTCGTGGTGGCCCTCGTGCCCGAGAAACGCGTAGCGATAGCGGTCGCAGGCGGCGATCAGAGTGTCGTGAATGCCGCCCGAAGTATCCTCGATCAAGGTCAGGATCGGCCGGCGCTTGTTGGTCCGCAACACGTCTCCCGGCCGCGGCACCAGATGCAGCGAATGCGCCCGCGTGTGCTCGTTCGACATGAACTCCGACAAGTCGGCGCGATTGAACGCCCAGGTGTCGACCACCTGCTCACCATGGGTATTGATCACGGTGACCACCTGGCCGGCCGTGACGAGCGCCGCTTTGCCGCGCCGCGCCGGAATCTCGATCGGATCCATCGCTCTCTCCTTCAGGGCTTGTAGGCGACCATGTCGATCTCGACGATGCCGCCGCGCGCCAGGTCGCAGACGCCGATCGTGGTCCGGCCAGGCCGCTGCGCATCGTCGAAATGGCTGGAGAAGATCGCGTTCATCGCCGCGTAGTCGCGCTTGAATTCGGTCAGGTAGATGCGGGCGAACACGACGTTCGCGAAGCTCATGCCGCAGCCCTTCAGCACACGCGCGAGGTTATCCATGACCTTGCGGGTCTGCGCGTCGATACCGTCCGGGAGCGGCAGCGCGTCGTCATCGGGATCGGTCGCGAGCTGGCCGGTGACGAACAGGAACGGACCGGCCCGCACCGCATGGCTATAGGGAGTGACCGGCCTCGGCGCATCCGGGAGCAGATGATAGATCGGATCCATGGCGTATCTCCTCGCGTTGTTTCTGGCTCATCCGGCGGCGTAGCGCTGGATGAACTGGCGCGCGCGTTCGGTTTCCGGGTTGACGAAGAAGCGCTCCGGAGGCCCGGTCTCGACCACGCGGCCGCGATCGAGAAACAGAATGCGGGTGGCGGCTTCGCGAGCAAAGCCCATCTCGTGGGTCACGATCACCATCGTGCGGCCCTCGCGTGCAAGCTCGCGCATCACCACCAGCACCTCGCCGACCAGCTCCGGATCGAGCGCGCTGGTCGGCTCGTCGAACAAGAGGACGTCCGGCTTCATCGCCAGCGCACGCGCAATGCCGACGCGCTGCTTCTGCCCACCGGACAGCCGCGCCGGGAACACATCGCATTTGTCGGAGAGCCCGACCTTGGCGAGGAGCGCCATCGCCTCCTCGCGCACCTCGGCCACGGGACGCTTCTGCACTTGCACCGGCGCCTCCATGAGATTCTGAAGGACCGTCAGATGTGGCCACAGCGCGAAATGCTGGAACACCATGCCGATCCGCGTGCGGACCCGCGACAGCTCACGGTCGGACATAACGACGCCACCATTGTTGATGCCGATGCGGTCGCCGTTGAGATAGATCTGACCGGCATCCGGCCGCTCCAGCCAGTTGATGCAGCGAAGCAGGGTCGACTTACCGGAGCCGGAGGGGCCGAGCACGCAGACCGTCTCGCCGCGCGTCACCGTGAAGCCGATATCGGAGAGCACCTCGAGCTCACCGAACCGCTTGGAAATGCCGGCGACGTCGAGCACGGCCATGTCGTCGGTCATCCCGGGCTCCCTCTCAGCGCCGCGCCGCGGCCAGCCGGCCGATGCCGCTGACACCCGCCTCGATCACGAGGCAGAGCCCCCAATAGAGGATCACGGCGGTGATGAAGGCGGCGAACGGCACGTAGTGGCGCGACTGGATCGAGCTCGCGGCATGCGTCAGCTCGGGCAGTGCGATGATAGTTAGAAAAGCGCTGTCCTTGACGATCTGGATCATCTGGTTGCCGATTACAGGACCTGCGGCGAGCAGCAGCGGCGGCAGGATGATGCGGCGGAACAATCGCGCCCCGGAGAAGCCGAAGGCGACGCCGGCTTCGATCGGCTCGCGCGGCTGCGCCGCCCAGGCGCCGCGCAGGATCTCGGCGAGATAGGCGGCGTGATAGACGGTCAGCGCCACCAGCCCCGAGCTCCAATTGTCGAGCCTAATGCCAAACGAGGGCAAACCGTAGTAGACGATGTAGGCGAACAGCAGGAACGGCACGCAGCGCATGCCGTCGACGAACACGCGCACGGTGAGCGCCAGCCAGCGCCGCTTCGACATCAGGGCCGGCGTCAGCACGAAGGCGATCACGAGCCCGGCGATCGCCGACAGCACCGAGAGGATCGTGGTGTTGCCGAGCCCGCTCAGCAGCAGACCCCGCTCGCTCCAGACGATGGCGAAATCCCGGATCATGCGGCCTCGGCTGCGAGCTGGCGCCGCTCGATGAAGCGCTGCAGCGAGACCAGCGCGAACACGATCGGCGCATACATCGCGATGGCGACCAGGAACGGCGGCAGCGGCTCATAGGTCTCGGCGCCGATGCGTACCGCCGCGCGGGTGATGTCGACGACGCCAACGACCGCCAGCACCGGCGTGACCTTGATCAGCAGCGACATCTCGTTGACGAGCCCGGGCAGACTGACCCGCACGATCTGCGGCAGGACGATGCGGCGTAAGCGCAGGCTCGCATGCATGCCGACCGACTGCGCGGCCTCGTACTGCTCCTTCGGGAAGTTCATCAGCGCGGCGCGCCAGACCTCGCAATTGAACGCCGAGGTGTTCATCACCAGCGCCAGGATCGCCGCCGACACCGGCCCGATTGCGATCCCGACATTGGGCAGCGCGAAGAACAGCAGCAGCAGCAACGTCACCAGGGGCGTCGCGCGCAGCACCGAGACATAGACGGCGACCACGCGGGCGATGACGGGCACGTCGGCCCAGCGCAGCAGTGCCAGGCCAAGGCCGATCGGCAGCCCGATGAGGATGCCGACCAAGGACAGCGTCACCGTGACCACCGCGCCCTGCAGGATGGCTAGGACGTCGGACGCGCTCATCGGAGCCCATCCGCAGCGCTGCGAGGCGGCCGGCGCGATGCACCGGCCGGCGGCGTGCCGTCGAGGGTCACGTCGCCGTCGAGCGGACCGGCGCGCAGCGATCGCCACCCGAACATGGGCTGCACCTCGTCCGCGACGTCAGAATTCCGGTTCGAACGTGACCGGGAGATCAGGAAAGGCCTCGCCGAACCATTTCTTCTGCAGCTCGGCGAAGCGGCCGGTTTCCTTCTCCTTGGCGATGAAGCCGTTCAGGAATTCGACCAGCTCCGTGTTTCCCTTGGCGACCGCCCAGGCCGGATAGGATTTGCCGGAGACGGGCTGGCCGACCGCGAACACGTTCGGCTTCTCGGCGATCAGCGCCTTGATGTTGATGATCGTGTTGACCACGTAGTCGACGCGGCCGAGCGCGAGATCCTGATAGGCTTCGGGATAAGAGGTGTATTCGACCACCTTGCCGAGCTTGCCGCCCTCCTTTTCCAGCATAGCCTGGAGCTCGGGCAGCCGCCCCAGCAGCGCGCTGCCGGCCTGCACGCCGACGGTCTTGCCGCTGAGATCCTTGATCGCGGAGATGCTCTTGTCGTCCTTGCGCTTCACGTAATAGTGCGTCGCGTCGGCGATCGGGCTGGTGAAGTCGAGCGACTTCTTGCGCTCCTTGGTGATGATCGCCGCGGTGATGGCGACATCGTACTTGCCGGTGGAGACGCCGGCCAGGATGCCCGTCCACGGCAGGATCTGCTGCTTGATTTCGAACGGCGCATATTTGCGCAGATCCTCGATCAGTTCGTTGTCGAAACCGGTCGGCTTGCCGTCCTTGACGAACTCGAAGGGACGGAAGTCGTCCTCGGTCGCGACGATGAGACCGCGCTTCTTGATCTCGTCGAGGCTGCCGGCCTTGGCGCTGAACGCGGGCGGCAAGGTCAGCGCGGCGGCCAGCAGCGCAAGCGCTGCTCGCCGCGACGGTGCCGACAGGCGGGGAAACGAAGGCTTGGTCATCTCGTATCTCCTTACATGAACTGATCAGTCGAAGCTGAAGCCGTGCGCGCGCAGATAAGGTGGGAAGGAAGCCCCCTCGGCCTTGGCGGCCTGCCGCGCCTTGTCCTCCGACCAGCCGTAGAAATCGGCCTCGCCGAACTCGGCGTTGCCGCGCTGCTGCTCTTTCGGAATCGCGTGCCGCGCATGGCGTCGCCGGTCGTAATCGTCGAGCGTCACGGGCAGCGCATCGTCGCCGTAGCGGTCGACATGGGTGGTGATGCTGCGCGGCAGCCGCAGGCTGACATGGCCTTCTGCCGCGGGATAGCCGAGACACAGCCCAGCGACGGGAAACACCATGTCGGGCAGTTCCAGCACATCGGCGACCGTGTCGATCTCGTTGCGGATCACGCTGATCGGACAGGTGCCGAGGCCAGCGGACTCCGCGCACAGGATCATGGTCTGCAGCGCCAGCGCCGCATCGACCGAGGCGTTGAAGAAGCCTTCCAGGGTGCCGTTCCTGACCGGCTTGCCGCGCAGCTCGCCGATCCGCTGCAGCCGCCGCGCATCACCCAGGAAAACGAAGAACACCGGCGACGCACCGATCCAGGGCATGCTCGGAAACAGCCGGCCGATCGCCGCCCGCTTGTCGGCATTGCGCACGCGCATCACCGAAGCCTGCTGGAAATCCGACTTGGCCGAGGCGCTCAGCGCGCAGGCGACGAGCAGGTCGAGCAGCCCCTCCTCCGGCATCCGGTCGCTATAGCGGCGCACCGTCTTGCGCGACAGCACGCCGCGCAGGAACGCATTGGCCTCGACATCGCCGCCATCGGGTCCGCCGTCTCCGAAGCGTGTGGCGAGGGCATCGGCATGCTCGGACATCACAGCGCTCCTATCGCATCACGCGCGACGCGCCAGGTCGAACGAACGCCATTGGCCTGAGCCATGATCGGCGGATCCCGCAGCGGCAGACGTCGCATTGCTCACCCCACGCGCTGCGACATCGGTGTCGCCGCCCCGGATCGATTTCGCCGCGGCTTCCGCAGCTATTATTCGAGATGTGAGCAAGGGACATGCCAGATGTCGCGGGGCCTGGCGCAGCGCGACCGCTCCTGCAACGATCTTCACCGAAAATGAGCAGCCAAATGCGCCGGTTGCGGACAAAACGCCGCAGCACCTGAATGCGGAGCATGCTTCGTATTTACGGCGACGGCGCCCCGACCGGATACTGCACTCCGGCGACGCGCTGCTTTTCGGGCAGCACCATGCCCATTATCTAATCGGAACTCATCGCGGTCGGGCGCGCTCAGTCTGGCGATCGTGTCGCATCGAGCCGTTCGCCCTGCGCCTTGACGATCGCCTGCATCATGGCAATGAAGCGTTTCTGATCGGCCTTGGTGAGATCCGCGACCGTCGCGAGATGCGCCGCCCGTGCCGGCCGCTCGATCTTGCGCAGCAATGCCGCGCCGGAACGGGTCAGGCGGCAGGTCCGCGACCGCCGGTCGTGCGGTCCGACGCTGCGATCGACGAAGCCGCGCGCCTGCAGCCGCTTCAATGCGCCGGTCGTCGTGGTCCGGTCGAGCGCGATGTCCTGGGCCAGCGCCGTCTGATCCGCCGTCCCCCGTTTCGCCAGCGCCGTCAACAGGCTGTACTGCAACGGCGTGATCTCATAGGCGGCGCATTTCTGCTGGAACAGCGCGACGTGGATCTGGTGCAGCCGCCGGATCAGATAGCCCGGGCGCGCCTCGAGCGGCCATGACGGATCTGCTTTCGGATTAGTCCTTCCTGCCATCGAACGGCTCCCGCATAAGCGCTGATCACGCTGCATCAATTTGAAGCTGTCTATGGCACGGATCTTGATGTAATGCGAAGTATGCTTCGTAAATCGGTCGGCACATCATCGGTGCCGGCTCATCGAGGAAGGCTTTGACCGGGACGAGCACGCTGCCCGGAAAGGAGACCTTGCATGTCCGTGAGCGCCTCGTTCGACCTGCTGCTGCGCGGCGGTCGTGTCATTGACCCCGCCTCCGGCATCGATGGACTGAAGGATGTCGCCATCCGCAATGGCCGCATCGCCGCTGTCCAGTCCGATATCCTGCCGACCAGCGCCAGGGACGTCGTCGACGTCACCGGCCAGCTCGTGCTTCCCGGACTGATCGACACCCACGCACATGCCTATCAGTACGTCACCGGCCGCTTCGGCATGAATGCGGACATGGTCGGCGTACAGTCGGGCGTCACCAGCCTGATCGACCAGGGTGGTCCGTCCTGCATGACCCTGCCCGGCTTCCGGCACTTCGTCGCCGAGCAGGCGCAATCGCGCGTCTATGCGTTCCTGTCGGCCTATCTGGTCGGCGGCCTCGAGGGCCATTACTACCCCGATCTCTACCGGCCCGACTGTGTCGACATCGACGCGACGGTGAAATCCGCGGTCGCCAACCGCGACCTCGTCCGCGGCATCAAGGCACATGCCGAGATCGGCGGCTTCGCGCGCTGGGGCATCCGCGTGATCGAGATGGCCGCCGAGATCGGCCGCCGCGCCGAGCTGCCGGTCTATGTGCATTTCGGCCAGCTCTGGGGCCTGCCGGCGAGCGGCACCAATGGCGAGGACGTCGACACCATCCTGGAGCGCGTGATCCCGCTGCTGCGTCCGGGGGACGTGCTGGCGCACCCGTTCACACGGCATCCCGGCGGCTTCGTCAACACCAAGGGCGATGTACATCCGGTGATCCAGGCCGCGCTCGACCGCGGGCTCAAGGTCGACGTCGGTCATGGCAGCCATTTCTCCTATCGGCTGGCGCGCAAGGCGATCGACGCCGGCATCGTGCCGCATACGCTCGGCGCCGACATCCACGGCTACAACACGCATGTGCCAGCACCGGCCGGCACGCCGGACGAACATGCCGACGACGAGAACCATCCGTTCGCGGGCCAGGCCAAGTTCAGCCTCGTGCAGGCGATGAGCTCGCTGGTCGCGCTCGGGCTGACGCTGGAGCAGGTCGTGCCGATGGTGACGTCGAACCCGGCTAGCATGCTCGGCCTGTCCGATCAGATCGGCGCACTGCGTCCGGGCATGGACGCCGACGTCAGCGTGCTCCAGGAGAAGCAAGGGCGCTTCGTGCTGCGCGACAACGAGAAGACCGAGGTGATTGCCGATCGGCTGCTGCAGCCGGTGTTCTGCCTGCGCGCCGGCGTCAGGCACGACGCAACGGCGCCGATCCTGCCTGCAGCGGTCGCGGCCTGACGTGGCCGGCGCGGCGCCGACCGTCTCGGATGAGCGCGCGCCGCGTGGCGTCGGCGCGCGGCTGCAGCGCAAGGAGGACGATCGCTTCCTGCGCGGCCGCGGCCAGTATGTCGCCGACATCAGGCTGCCGGGGATGAAGGACGTCGCCTTCGTGCGCAGCCCGATGGCGCACGCCAGCATCAAGGCGATCCATATTCCCACGGTGTACCGCGACGTCGTCTTCACGGCCGACGACCTCGCCGGCATCAAGCCGATCCGCGCCGTCTCAGGCCTGCCCGGGTTCAAGATTTCCGAGCAGCCGGTGCTGGCGACAGGCAAGGTGCGCCATGTCGGCGAACTCGTGGCGATGTGCGTCGCGCGCAGCCGCGCCGAGGCCGAGGACATCGCCGCTTCCGTCGAGCTCGACCTGGAGCCGCTGCCGGCGGTGCACGACATGCGGCTGGCGCGCGCGGCCGGCAGCGCGCTCGTGCACGAGCATTGGGGCGACAACGTCTTCCTGGAAACGAATTTCGAGGTCGACATCACTGCGGCGCTCGACGCGCCGATCAAGGTGACGCGCGAGATCACGACGGCGCGCCAGTGCATGGCGCCGCTGGAGGGCCGCGGCGTCGTCGCGACCTTCGATCACCGGCTCGATCAGCTCACGCTGCACACGGGCTCGCAGATGCCGCACATCGTGCGCAACGGCCTGTCCGACTGCCTCGGCATCGAACAGGGCCGCATCCGCATCATCGCGCCGGATATCGGCGGCGGCTTCGGCCACAAGGGCATCCTGCTGCCCGAGGAGGTCTGCCTGAGCTGGCTCGCCATGCACAAGGGCTGGACGGTGCGCTGGCTCGAGGACCGGCGCGAGCATTTGAGTGCGAGCGCGAATTGCCGCGAGCACGCCTATCACATCACGGTCTATGCCGATCGCGACGGCCGCCTGCGCGGTATCGATTGCGAGGCGATCGTCGATTCCGGCGCCTACTCGTCCTATCCGTTCTCGGCCTGCCTCGAAGCGGCGCAGATCGCGAGCATCCTGCCGGGGCCGTATCGGATGCCGGCCTATCGCTGCCGCACCTACTCGGTCGCAACCAACAAATGCCCGATCCTGCCCTATCGCGGCGTGGCGCGCACCGGCGTCTGCTTCGCGCTTGAGCTGCTGCTCGATGCTGTCGCGGCTGAAGCCGGGCTCGAGCCCGGCGAGGTGCGGCTGCGCAATCTGGTGCAACCGCAGGACATGCCGTTCGACAACATCACCAACAAGCATTTCGATAGCGGCGACTATCCCGGCGCGTTGCAGCGGGCGCTGGCGTCGATCGACGTCCCGGCGATCCGCGCCCGGCAACAGCGCGGCGAGGCGGACGGCCGGCTGATCGGGACCGGCGTCTCGATCTATTGCGAGCAGGCCGCGCATGGCACCTCGGTCTACGCGGGCTGGGGCATCCCGATGGTACCCGGCCACGAGCAGGCGACGGCGCGCCTGACGCCCGACGGCGGGCTCGAGCTGCGCGTCGGCGTTCATTCGCACGGACAGGGACTCGAGACTACGCTGGCTCAGGTCGCGTCCGAAGTGCTCGGCGTCGATCCCGGCAACATCCGCGTCGTGCTCGGCGACACCGCGATGACGCCCTACTCCACCGGCACCTGGGGCTCGCGCTCGATGGTGATGGCCGGCGGCGCCGTGGGCACCGCCTGCGCGCAGCTCGTCGCGCGCGCCACGCGCATCGGCGCCAAGCTGCTGCAGCTCGCGCCCGAGGCGGTCGTGTGGCGTGAGGGCCGCGCCTGCGGACCGAACGGCAGCGTCAGCCTCGCCGAGATCGCCCACACCTGGTACCGCCGACCGCAGGACCTTCCCGCCGACGTTGACCCGGCCGGCCTCGAGATCACCAGCGGCTACAAGCCGGTGCGCGACAGCGGCACCTTCTCCTACGCGGCCCATGCCGTCACGGTCGCTGTCGATCCGGATCTCGGCGAGGTCGAGCTGCTCGACTACGTCATCGTCGAGGATGGCGGTGTCCTCGTCAATCCGATGATCGTCGACGGCCAGATTCTCGGCGGCCTGGCGCAGGGCATCGGCACCGCTCTGTACGAGGAGATGCCGTTCGACGACGCCGCGCAGCCGCTGGCGACGACGCTGGCCGATTACCTGCTGCCGGGTCCGACCGAAGTCCCCGAACCGCGCCTGTTCCACATGGAGACGCCGTCGCCCTACACGATGTTCGGCGTCAAGGGCATCGGCGAAGGCGGTGCGATCGCGCCACCGGCGGCGATCGCCAATGCCGTCAACGATGCGCTGCGGCCGCTTGGTGCGGAGCTGATGCAGCCACCGCTGTCGCCACGCCGCATTGTCGCGGCAGTGCTGGCAGCGAAACAGGCGCAAGCGAGCTCGCCGTGAAGGCTGCATCCTTCGCCTATGAGCGTCCCCACAGCGTCGGCGCCGCGCTCGCCCTGCTCGCGGACGCCAATGGCGGCGCAAGGATCATGGCCGGTGGCCAGTCGCTCGGGCCGATGCTCAATCTGCGCCTGGTGCAGCCGCCGTTGATCGTCGACATCGCGGGGCTCGCCGAGCTTCGTACGGCCGAGCGTGACGGCGATGATCTTGTCATCGGCGCCTGCGTCACCCATGCCGACATCGAGGACGGCCGGCTTCCTGACGTGACTCATGGCGTGCTGGGGCGGATCGCGCGCGGCATTGCTTACCGCGCCGTACGCAACCGCGGCACGATCGGAGGCTCGCTAGGTCATGCCGACCCGGCCGCCGACTGGGTAACGACGCTCACGGCCCTCGGCGCCGGCGTGCGGCTGACGAGCTCCACCGGCCAACGTGACATCGCCGTGGCAGAGTTCATCCAGGGCGCACTGCAGACCGCGCTGCGTCCCGGCGAGTTCGTCGCCGCGATCCGCCTTCCCTCCCTGTCGCCCACGACGCGCTTCGGCTACGCCAAGGCCTGCCGCAAGCCCGGCGAATTCGCGCATGCGATGGCCGCCGTCCTGATCGAGCCGGACAAGGCCTGCAGCCGAGTTGTGATCGGCGCCATCGACAGGACGCCGATCGTCGTCGACGATTCATCGCTGTTTGGCGGAGCGAACACCAGGCTCGGGCAGCAGTTCGATCGCGACCTCGCCGACCGCCTGCTGATGCAGGCCGGCGTGACCGATCCGGCCGCCCGGCACATCCACGTGACCGTGCTCGCGCGGGCGATCGCGGAGGCCGCGGCGTGATGAAGCTCCAGCTCACCGTCAACGGCAGCGCGACCGAGGCCACGGTCGAACCGCGTATCCATCTCGCCGACGTCCTGCGTGATCGGCTCGACCTGACCGGGACGCATCTCGGCTGCGAGCATGGCGTCTGTGGCGCCTGCACGCTGCTGCTCGACGGCGCTCCGGCCCGCTCCTGCATCACGCTCGCGGTGGCCTGCGATGGTGCTGCGGTCACGACCATCGAAGGCCTGGATGAGGATGAGATCGCAGCCGAGCTGCGCACGGCCTTTGCGCGCGAGCATGCGCTGCAATGCGGCTACTGCACACCCGGCATGATCATGTCGGCGCGCGACCTCGTGCTGCGCCTCGATCACGCGGACGAGCAGGCCATCAGTGTCGGGTTGAGCGGCAATCTCTGCCGTTGCACCGGCTATGTCGGGATCGTCCGCGCTGTCCGCGCGGTGATCGAGGCGCGGCGGCAGCGTGGCATCGCGGCCGTCATCGGCGCCGGACGCACGACGCTCGGACCCGTCGGATCGCAGTCGGGCGCGGTCGCGACCGCTGCGTCGTCAGCGCGGCCGGCAATGGCGGAGATGGCGGTTGACCGGGGCGCTGCCATCAGCACACGCGATATTCCCGAGGCCGTGCCCGCCAAGAGCTTCGACGCATCCTTCACTGTGAACGCCGCGCCTGCGCAGGTTTTCGCGCTGTTCGGAAACCTCACGACCCTGGCCGCATGCTTTCCCGGCGCGATGATCACGGCCATGCCGGCCCACGATCGCATCGAAGGCGAGATCAGGGTCGCGCTTGGCCCGCTTGCGGCCGTGTTCCGCGGCGCCGCGCGGATCGAGCGCGACGACGCAAGTCTGTCCGGCCGGCTCATCGGCACGGGACGTGACCAGCGGAGCCGCACCTCGACCTCCGGGCAGATCAGCTGGCGCATGCTTCCGATCGACGAAGGACGGGCAACCCGCGTCGAGCTCGCCATACGCTACAGCCTCTCCGGTCCACTAGCGCAGATCGCGCGCGACGGGTTGGTGCGCGATCTGGCGGCGCGCCTCACGACGACGTTCGCGCAAAACTGCGAGCGACATCTCAACGGCACGTTGAATCCGGCGGAGGCTGCCGAGCCGCAGCGCCTCAACGCACTTGCCCTCCTGATGGACATCGCACGGACACGTCTTACGGCCTTCGCGCAGCGCATGCGCGGGCAATGAAGCAGCCTCTCACCGGCGGCCTGGTTCTCGCCCACGGTCAGCTTTGAATGAGCGCCGAACACCAGCGCGGAACAACGTCCCGGCACCTGTCTCCACGTTTCAAACAGCAGGCGTGACGACGCGATCTCGCGGCCGCCCGAGCCCGAGTAATTGTCTTCATTCAACCGCCTCTCAACGAAGAGGCGCAGGGAAGACCGGGTATCGGCTGATACCCGCGGTCCGCGTGCAGCAAAAAAGCACGCGGCAGAACCACAGGTTCAGCCCAATATCCGGCCTTCCCTG